>NZ_JBEYTW010000138.1:0-19244 GCF_040643275.1 Spirillospora sp. NPDC047418 | reverse complement strand
GATTAGTGTGTCACCCGCCAGCAACCGCAACCTCATGACCAGCACGAACACGTAGCAAACCGCGGCATCGTAGACCGACCTGTGCAAGTCAGGTCAGACGCGTTGCGAACCCTCGCAGGGGCGATGAGGACGCGGCCATATTCCTGCTCTACATGGCGGGGGCCTGCTGTTGCGAACCCTCGCAGGGGCGATGAGGACGGCCTCACACCCGAAGGTGAGAGGGAAGACACACGACGTTGCGAACCCTCGCAGGGGCGATGAGGACAAGTTCTGGACCCTGGCGTCCTACTTCAAGAACATCTTGTTGCGAACCCTCGCAGGGGCGATGAGGACTGTGGAGCCATCAGGCGGGGGCGTACGAGTGGCTGTTGCGAACCCTCGCAGGGGCGATGAGGACTCGCAGGTTCCCGTAGTCGGTGATGGCCGCGGCCTGTTGCGAACCCTCGCAGGGGCGATGAGGACCGGCCAGGCGTTCCGCCTGAACAGACAGCCGTGGTGCGGTTGCGAACCCTCGCAGGGGCGATGAGGACCCTCGGACGGCTCCCCGTCCGCGTCTCCGTCGGGTTGCGAACCCTCGCAGGGGCGATGAGGACATCATCCGGTACTTCGACCAGGTCAAGAAGATCATGTTGCGAACCCTCGCAGGGGCGATGAGGACCTGCGTCGGCAGCTCGCCGTCGCCCGGCGGGACATGTTGCGAACCCTCGCAGGGGCGATGAGGACCGGTGATTTTCCTTGGGTGGCATTCGAGAGCCTGAGGTTGCGAACCCTCGCAGGGGCGATGAGGACGCGCCAGCAGCGGCACCAGCGCCCCGATGATCTGCCGTTGCGAACCCTCGCAGGGGCGATGAGGACCCGGGTTCCTCTGGCGCTCCCTGGCCGCGCGGATGTCGTTGCGAACCCTCGCAGGGGCGATGAGGACCCTCGATGAGACACAGCGGTTCCCTGCGATCACGTTGCGAACCCTCGCAGGGGCGATGAGGACGAGAACACGGCGGCGTCCTTGCGGGTCATGATCTCGCGTTGCGAACCCTCGCAGGGGCGATGAGGACCAGCGCAGCGCCGTCACCGGCCCCATCACGGCCGCGTTGCGAACCCTCGCAGGGGCGATGAGGACGGCAAGGGCCGCCGCGCGATCCGCGTCACCCTCGACGTGTTGCGAACCCTCGCAGGGGCGATGAGGACTGACGTGGCCGGCGAGCAGGCCCATGAGCCACTCGAGTTGCGAACCCTCGCAGGGGCGATGAGGACCCCACGGTAAAGCCGCAGGTGCGCAGAGGGAAGAAGAGTCCGTTGGAGGCGGATTTTGCAGCGATCCGTCGGTTGTGCTGTCGACCCCGGCGTGTCGCTGAAAACTACTTGATCGACTTTTGCCCGTGGTGCGCGTGTTGGAGAGGCTACGGACTCTGGTTGGGGCCTCTCCACGGTCCAATCCAGCCTTGTCGCCCCCAGGAGTCAGACGCCTGGGGATGTCAGGAATCCGACCTCAGCCAGGCGATCGACCAATTTGTCTCGCCCAAGTACGGCGCGAGATGCGTGGGATGGTACGCCGAAAGAGGACACGGCTACCGCGGTTGAGCAGGTCGACCTGTAGCGGTCGCCAGACCAACGGGACAGCATCCCCAAGAACAGACGTCTGCCCCGCTGTGCTGTACCAATTCGTCGTCGCCGCGATCGACACCACACCTCGCGCCGAACGCGACGCCGCACGTGTCCCCGGGCGGTCGGAGCCTGTAAGCGAACCCTCTAAGGGGCGATGAGGGCGAGCCTGCGGACGTAGCCAGCAAGAAACTCGATCAGTTGCGACCCCAGGAACAGGGGCGGTCTTCCCAGGGCAGCATAGCTGTGCCTGCGCTGAAGGCCACATTCGGACAGACGATGTCGTGATCGAGTTTATTGAAGGCCCACCGTGCGGATCGCGAGGGGCGTAATGTCCCGGGGCGCAGGGCGGGAGAGCCGAACAGGGCTCACGCTCTCAGGCAGGTCTGACAGAAGCCGTCCATCTGTACTTGCCGCCGGCAAACGCCGCAGCCGGTACCGATGGACGAGGGAGGACGGGGATCGATGCGCTTGCGATTGACCTTCCACACGGGGGCCCACGAGTTGGCCTGGGAGGACGTTTTGGCTCCGGGGCGGGCTCTGTCCTACGCGCTGCTGGAGCGAGGGGCCCCCGAACTGGGGCAGACCCTCCACAAGTCGGGTTGGGGGCCGCACGGGTTGGTCCCGTTCGGCTATGGGGCGCCGGTCTTCCCGTCGGCGAGGCGGCGGCGCGGGGTCTACGCCGCCGACGGCCCCGGGATCTTGGAGCTCGGGAGTCCGCTGCTCGCCGTGGTCGGAGGGTGGGCTAAGGCGCTGGCCTCGACGCCGGTGCTGGCGTGGGGGGCGACCGCGTTCATCGTCGACGAAGTCGAGCCGGTTGAGGCGCCGGATTTCTCGTCCGGGAGGGCGGTATTCAGGACGGTGACGCCGGTGGTGATGAAGGGCGCGGGACGCGATGAGTCCGGGACCCGCTGCAGGCGGCAAGCGTGGTGTCTTCCGGGCGAGCCGGAGTGGGACGTCTACGTGCAGGGAAACATGAGGCGCAAGGCGGTGACCATGGGGCTGGACCCGGACGTCACGCTGGAGAGCGTCAGGTGGGTCGGCCCCAAGCGCTCGTTCTCGGTGGGTAGTGCATCGGGCGGGAGGAAGCCGGGTGCCTGCGCTGAGGTGGTGGTGTCGGGCGCGCCCGAGACGCTGTCCGCGCTGCACTCATGGGGTCTGGGGCAGGCCAACAGCACGGGGATGGGTTGGATCGGTGCCTGACTCCGCGCCGAACGTCTTGAGCACCGCGCCGACGGAGAGTCCTTACAGCCGGCCGGGCATGGCCGATGATTCGGCTAATCCGCGGTCCCTGGTGCTGACCGCGAGCCCGTTGCAGCGCGTTGGGGCGTTTGCGCTGGCCGAACTCGCCGATGCGAGTCACCCCAAGGATGTGACGGGGGAGGCCCTCGCCGACGTCGTGAAGTTGATGACCCGGCATCTGCTGGAGACGGTCAAGGCCGCCAAGGCCGCAGATCCCGGCGGTTTCTGGTTGGGGGCGAGTTATCTGCTCTGGCCCAACTCGAAGCTGAACCCGACCGCGCGTGGCAAGCAGTCTCCTGCGGAGCGGGAGAGACTGATCCGTGAGTGGCGTGCTTGGCCCGACTCCGCCAACTGGCCGGGCGTCCCGTGTGTGTACTGCGGGCGTGCGGCATGTGACTGGTACGGGAAGGTCGACATTCCGCTCGGGGCGAGCATCGCGCATCGCAACACAACCGCGCCGGGCCACGAGGGCACGCCGCTGTGTTATCCGTGTGTGGCCAGCCTCTGGGCGTTCCCGTACGGGGCATCGCTGTCGGGTGGTCGTGCCGCACTGATGCACTCCTGGGACGACGAATTCCTGGAGAAGATGACCAGGACGACAGTCGGCCGAACCCTGCAGCAGGCCGCCGCCGGACCGTCCAAAGGCGAAAAGCCGGGCCCGTACGCACGTGAGTTGTGGGTGCTGCATGCGGTGCGCGCCTACAGCCGGCGGATCACCTCCGGTGTGGAGTTGATCGTCCTGTCCAACTCCAACAAGGAGCAGTTGTTCGCGACTCAGGAGTTGAGCCAGCCGGTCGCAGAATGGCTGCGCTCCACCAACCGGGACTCTGAGCGCCGCACCGGCTACCCGACTCTGGCCGCGACCCAGGGGACCAAGCAGGTTCCAGGCGAGGCGTTCTTGGCCAAGCGGGCGTTCACCCGGCCCGCCCAGGTGTTGGACTTCGCGATCGGTCACATTCTCGGCCTGATCTCGCCGACGGTCCTCATTCCCGCTGAGACCAAGGTCTTGGCCCCGCTCTTGTACTCGTACTGCCGTGAGGTGCTGACCATGGACGACAAGGACGTCGAACGGATCAAGGAACTGGCAGGACGGCTGGCCGCGCTGCTGGGCCAGGACAGCCGTCCGGGCCCGTTCCGGGACTTCATCCGCGCGAACAGCAAGGGCGGGAACCTGTACGGCTGGTTCCGCTCCAAGGGCGTGGACTGGCTGCTGTTCCCGCGCCCCAAGGACACCTCGGCGGTCCTGCTTCCGGTGCAGGAGTACCGGTTGCTGTTCGAGGACGAGCGGTCCTGGTCCTGGCGGCGGCTGCTGGTCTTCGCCGTGCTGGAGGCGCTGGCCGAGGCGGGGTGGGAGCCGAAGGGCTCGCAGGAGGAACTCCAAGAGATCAAGGACCTGGCCGACGCCGCCGGCGGCGACCAAGAGGAAGGGGTGGAACAGTGACGTTCCTGGTGGGGCAGCAGATTCTGGAGATCAAGGCCGGTGCGCCGAACAACGGCCGAGGCGAGGACAACCGCGGCATGGTCAAGCAGTTCACGGTGGGCAGGAGCGACAAGTACCCGTACGTGTCGGCCCAGGCGAGCCGCCGCTGGCTGCGTGACAGCCTGCCGGCCGGAGAGCCGACCTCACCGGTGATCCGCAGCGGTGAGGGCAAGAAGCAGCAGGCGTACACCCGCGGCCGTCCCGACCTGTACCTGGACGACGACCTGTTCGGCTACATGATCGCGGTCAAGGCGGACGACGCGGGAGCGAAGAAGGGCGAATCGAAGACGTTCATGCGCGACACCGTCCTGGCCACCGGCACGCTGGTCTCGGTCGTGCCCAGCAAGCCGGTCATGGACTTCGGGACGATGAGCCGGGACTTCGAGCCCGGGACCCATCCGGTCATCCACGAGCACGAGATGTACACCGCCGACCTGGCTGGCGACCTGCTTCTGGACCTGCCGCGCGTCGGAACCTTCGAAACCGGCGGCCGGACTACCAAGGCCGCACTGCCCCCACGCCTCGCGGACGAAGTACTCGAGAAGGGCGGCAGCGAGGTCGTGCTACGCAGTGTCCAGTGCGTGCGGTTGCCGCTCGACGAGCGGCGCCGGCGGGTGGCTGTGCTGCTGCGGACCATGGCCATGGTCAAGGGCGGGGCCAAGCAGTCGGCCCACTACGGCGATCGCACGCCGGGCCTGGTGGTCCTGGCGCCGATCAAGGGCGGCACCAACCCCTTCACCAGGGTCGTCCGGGAGCGTGAGAAGGCAACGTACTTCGACCCGGACGTCCTGCGTGAGGAGATCGGCGCCTGGGCGGACGAGCTGGACGGCCCGGTCCGCGTCGGGTGGGCGCCCGGTTTCCTGGGCGGTCAGCGCGACCGGGCGAGCAGCGACCTCGTCGACCTCGTCAAGGACGAGAAGCTGATCTTCGGCCACCCGCGCACGGTGCTGAACGCCCTGGCCGCGGAGATCGAGGCCGGAGACCACGACTCCTGGTTCGACGACCCGGCGTAGCCGCATCACATTGATCATCGGCCCTTCGAGGGGAGCCTTCGCCGTCCACAACGTGCCGTCCATGCCGCTGCGAGGAGCACATCATGCCCGAGGCCCTGGAACTGACCGTCACCGCGCCGGTCGTCAGTTTCCGTAATCCCCTTTACGACGGGCTGCAGGTTGGGCTGCCCTGCCCACCTCCGTCCACCGTCGGCGGGATGCTCGCCGCAGCGGCCGGAGGGTGGGACCGGGTCCCCGACGACACTCGTTTCGCCATGGCCTTTCATGCCGCCGGCTCGGGCAGCGACCTGGAGACCTATCATCCCCTCGGCAGCCCCGGCACGCCGACGAACGTCACCATCAAGGACCGCGATTTCCTCGCCCGAGTGACGCTGACCGTGTGGCTCATCGATGACATCGACCTATGGACGCGAGCGATCCGCCGCCCGGTCTGGCCCCTTAGGCTCGGCCGTAGCCAAGACCTGGTCACGGCCACTACCGAACTCGTCCAGCTGACCGGGGCGGTCGGCCGTCAGGGGCATGCCGTCGTCCCCTTTGATGCGCCGGGCGCGGCGGGTACGGCGATGCGGCTGACCACCGTCATCTCTGACGACCGCGCCCGATTCAAATGGGACAGCTACCGATACGCGCCCTCGGGTGCTCGCGCCGAGATCGACACCGGGCTGGCCACCGAGCAGGGACAAGCCGTCGCGATGCTCCCACCCGTTCATCCGAACCAGCTGGCCCCCGTCGCCTGAAGCCGGGAGCAGGCGTGAGGAACCTCCGCGCGAAGAGCTCCACCAAGCCGGGCGTGCCCGGTGAGCTGTTGACCTGCCATCTGCTCAGCACCCTGGAGGCCGTCGAGCTGATCCAGGCGCGGATCGGTGACATCCCTGGCCTGCCCGCCGACTTCTGGACTTGGGCGGCGCTCGCCGCGCTTCTTCACGACACCGGCAAGCTTCCGGACGGGTTCCAGCGGATGATCGGCAACACCGGTCAGGAGCCGGCCGTCTGGGGCGAACGGCACGAAGTGCTCTCCCTGGGATTCGTGGAGCTTCTGCTCACGGGCCTTCCGGACGAGCACCGCCGATGGGTCGCGGCCGCAGTGGCAGGCCACCACCGTCCGTTCACCTCGGGCCTTGAGGCGCCGCCCAAACTGCCCCTGTTCACTCAGTACGGCGACGATCAACCCGACGCCTTCGCCTGCCGTTTCGCCCCTGCTGACGAGCGACACCTGGCCGACCTCATGCGATGGTTGCACGCCACCGGCCTTCGCCACCGTCTACCGATCGGCGAATCTGTACCGCGCGCGAGCCTCCAGCGACTGACCGACGCAGCACACAAACTCTTCCAGGACGTCGTAGATCGGTGGGAATGGAAACTGCCACCCGGCGACGCCAGCGGGCGAACGGCCGTCCTGTTGCTGGGCGTCGTCACCATGGCCGACCACCTCTCCTCGGCACACTCCCCTCTGGAGACCAGACATCCGCTGGACGGGACCTATCTCGGTCGGCTGACCGACCGGCTCGCCGCGGGAGGACATGCGCTCCGGCCCCAGCAGCGCCAGGCCGCCGACGTCACCGGCAACCTCCTCCTTCGCTCATGGACAGGGAGCGGCAAAACCGAAGCCGTCATGCTCTGGGCGGCCACTCAGATCGCCGACCTGGCGTCTCGCGCCAGCGGCAACCCGCGCGTGTTCTACCTATTGCCCTACCTGGCCAGCATCAACGCGATGACCGGCCGCCTGCGTGAAGACCTGAACGCGCCGGATGCGATCGGCGTCGCTCACTCAAAGGCGGCCTCGTACCATCTCGCGCAATCCCTCGCCGATGGCTGCCCCGACGACACCGACCCAGTCGATGCCGCGTCCAAAGCCCATTCTCGAGCGGAAGCGACGAAGAACTTCCGTGAACTACTGCGCGTCGGCACTCCCTACCAGCTTCTGCGCGGCGCCCTTGCCGGCCCCGTCCACTCCGGCATCCTGGCCGACAGCGCCAACTCGGTCTTCATCCTGGACGAGCTGCACGCCTACGACGCGCGCCGCCTCGGCATGATCCTCGCCATCATGAGTTTCTGGCATGACCTCGGCGGACGCGTCGCAGTGCTCTCCGCGACCCTCCCCACCGCCCTGGCAGAGTTGGTGACCGACACCCTCGGGGGGCACACCACTCTGGTCGAGCCACCTGCCGGCATCCGACCGCCGATCCGTCACCGGCTCCACATCCGCGAAGACCACCTCACCGCGGACGTCTCCCTGAAGGAGATACGCGGACGGCTTGCTGACGGCCAGTCCGTCCTGGTGGTGGCCAACAACATCCGCGACGCGATCGCGCTCTATGAAAACCTCCGGCCCCACTGCGTCGAACTCCACGGTGAAGACTCCGCCCATCTCCTGCACTCGCGGTACCGCCGGATGGACCGGACCGCCATCGAAACCCGCATCCAGGAACGTTTCGCCAGCGGAGAACCCCGGCGGCCGGGCCTGCTGGTCGGAACCCAAGCGCTCGAAGTCTCCCTCGACCTCGACCTCGACGCCTGCCACACCTCCGCCGCGGACCTCGAAGCCCTCGTTCAACGCTTCGGCCGCGTCAACCGCCTCGCCACGCTGGAGCCTGCCCCGGTCGTTGTCCACCAGCCCGCCTACACCACCCGGCGCGGAGGCGGAGGCGAACTGTGGGCCGACGGTGTCTATGAGGCCGAGCCAACCGAACTCGGCTGGGACATCCTCAGCCGCCATGATGGACAGACGGTCAACGAACAGGTCATCACCTCGTGGCTCGACGAAATCTACGCAAGCCCCTGGGGACGGAAGTGGTCTGAAGAAGTCGACCATAGCCGGCGGTATTTTGAGAAATCATTTCTGCAATTCCGTCAGCCCTTCGACGACCGCTCCTCGCTCGCCGAAGTCTTCGACGCGCAGTTCGATGGAACAGAAGCAATCCTCAAAGAAGACCACGACAACTACCAGGCTGCGATGGAGATGGGGTCCGATAAGAAAACCGGGCGACTCTATGCTGACCAGTACCTCCTTCCGCTGCCGGCATGGGCCGTGAGGATCGGTTCCTACGACAAACGCCTCAAGGTCCGCATCATCGACGCCGAGTACGACCCCACGCTGGGATTGCGGACCGTCCGAGATGATCCGCAACAGGTTTATCAAGCGGGTGAAATTCTATGATCGACGCTGACGACGTTGGCGGCGTGCACATCAAGTACCTGTACCACTGCCCTCGGCAACTCTGGCTCTACGTCCGAGGCGTCCGACCCGAGCATCTGAGCGGCCTTGTCCAACTCGGCGAAGCCGTCCACGAAACCTCGTACACCCGCAGCAGTCCCATCGACCTGGGCGCCGCTCAACTCGACTTCATTGACGGCCAAAGGTGGGTCCACGAAGTCAAATCATCCACCAGGCCAAGTCCTGCAGACGAAGCCCAAGGACGCCACTACTGCCATCGCCTCGAACAGATCGGGATCGATGCCAAGGGGGCGATCCTGCACTACCCCAAGACCCGCCGCACCCACCGCTACCCCTACACGCCAGAAGCCGCCCAGCAGGCACAGACCGACATCGCCGACGTCCTGGCGGTCGCCGCAGCCACCTCATCCCCCGAACGACTCGCGCGTTCCGCGTGCAGAGGATGCAGCTTCACCGACTACTGCTGGACGGAATGACATGCCCGCCGCCGCACGCACCTACTGGCTCACCAGCCCTTGCCGGATCCGTCGCAAAGACGAATCACTCGTCATCGAACGCGAATCAGCCGGCAAGGTCCACATTCCCATAACAGACGTCCGCGACATCGTCGCCTGCGCCGAAACCGACATCAACACTTCTGTTGTCGCCCTTCTGAACCGCCACCGCATCAACGTCCACCTGCTCAGCTACTACGGCGACTACGCAGGATCACTCCTCACTTCCGAAACGAGCACGTCCGGCGAGACAGTCCTGGCCCAAGCGCGACTCGCCGAAAACCCCGAAGCGGCTCTGAACATCGCCCGCTCCATCGTCGGCTCAACCGCCTTCAACGTCCGTCGCGTCATCGACCGGAAGCTGCTCGCACGCCCGTACGCCACCCTGGAGAACAACCTCGAATCAGCGGAGAGCTCCGCTCACCTCATGGGCATCGAGGGCACCTTCCGACGATCCGCATGGGAGGTACTCGACACCAAGCTTCCCGACTGGCTTCAACTCGGAGGCCGCAGTCGCCGCCCGCCAAAGAACGCTGGCAACGCGTTCGTCAGCTACGTCAACGGCATCACTTACGCCCGCGCCCTGACGGCCTTGCGCTTGACACCCCTCCATACGGGTATCGCCTTCCTGCACAGCAGCATGGAACGTCAGCGACACTCCCTGGTCCTCGACCTCGCGGAAATGTTCAAACCGCTGTTCGCCGAACGCCTGCTCTTGCGGATGTCATCCCGCAACCAGATCAAGCCGCACCACTTCGACAGCGAGGCCAACCAGGCCATGCTGAGCGAGAGCGGCCGCAAGTTCGTCGTTCAGACCGTCCGCGACGAACTCGCTGTCACTGTCGCCCACCGCACCCTTGGCCGCTCCGTCGCCTACGACGAACTCCTCTACCTCGACGCGCTCGCACTCACCCGGCGCTGCCTCGAAGGAACCCCGTACAAGCCGTTCAGAATCTGGTGGTGAGGGCGTGCACGTCATAGTCGTCTACGACACCGCAGCCGAACGGAACCCCCGTATCCTGCGGACCTGCCGCAAGTACCTGCACCATGTGCAGCGCAGCGTCTTCGAGGGACAGGTCAGCGCGGCCCAGCTCCGGCGCTTCCAAAGGGAAGTCGAAACCCTCCTGGACCTTAGCTACGACAACGTCATCGTCTACACCTTCCCACCCGGAACAACCCCGATCCGGCACGCCTGGGGCGCCGCCGAGCCGGCCCCGACTGACGTCCTGTAGCGCGCTGCGATACGTCTCGCTGAGCGGGAGTCGATCAAGTAGATTTCAGCGACACGCCGGGCTCAGCAACACAACCGGAGGATCGCTGAAAAACTCGTGCAAGAGCAGCTCCGTATCATGTTCTCGACCTGCAGCTTTACCTTTGGGTCCTCATCGCCCCTGCGATCGCCCCTGCGATCATCCTCAGGTAGCAGACGCGCGAGCGAAGACGAGTCCTCATCGCCCCTGCGATCGCCCCTGCGGCGTCCACTAGGAGGACGTCCTCCCCGGACGCTGGTCCTCATCGCCCCTGCGATCGCCCCTGCGAGGGTTCGCAACGCAAGCCGTACGTGTGGGGAGGCGTCGGCCCGGGTCCTCATCGCCCCTGCGAGGGTTCGCAACGGCCGACCCGTCTGGCCGGTGCTCGGCGGCGCGCCGGAGTCCTCATCGCCCCTGCGAGGGTTCGCAACGCGAAGATCTCGGCGGGGATGTCCGCGGCGCTGGGTCCTCATCGCCCCTGCGAGGGTTCGCAACGGGCAGGTCCCCCACAAGATCGCGTTCCGGTCCCCGTCCTCATCGCCCCTGCGAGGGTTCGCAACATGCTGTCTTGCCGCTTGGTGTACCCGGTCGCGGGTCCTCATCGCCCCTGCGAGGGTTCGCAATGACCGACCCCGGGCGGCGTCGGCGCCGCCGGGTTGCAGGTCCTCATCGCCCCTGCGAGGGTTCGCAACAATGACACGAATTCCGGGAAGCGTCGAAATACTTAAGTCCTCATCGCCCCTGCGAGGGTTCGCAACATCAGCGCCGCCATCCCGACCTGCACCGTGCCGGAGGTCCTCATCGCCCCTGCGAGGGTTCGCAACACACGGGCCCGACGGCGAATACATCGCCGTGGACGGTCCTCATCGCCCCTGCGAGGGTTCGCAACCCTCACGTTCTCTCAGAAGACGTTCACGTATTCGGGGTCCTCATCGCCCCTGCGAGGGTTCGCAACGCCGCCATCACCAGGACGACCAGGCGGCCGCCGGCGAGTCCTCATCGCCCCTGCGAGGGTTCGCAACAGGCGGGGCCGTCCGGCCCGCGCGCCGTGCATGCGGTCCTCATCGCCCCTGCGAGGGTTCGCAACGGCCGCTAGCGGTCGCGGCTTAGAGATTCTCACAGGGCGTCCTCATCGCCCCTGCGAGGGTTCGCAACAGGAGTGGGCCCGCGTCCACTCCCAGACGGCGCGGTGGTCCTCATCGCCCCTGCGAGGGTTCGCAACGGCCCGGACGCGGCCGAGACGTGGCCGGTGCTGTCGTCCTCATCGCCCCTGCGAGGGTTCGCAACACGGGGCCTCTGCGGCAAGCACTACACGCGTCTGCGTCCTCATCGCCCCTGCGAGGGTTCGCAACGCGGCGGCTGCCCGGTAGTGCGCGGCGTTCTGGGCGTGGCGTCCTCATCGCCCCTGCGAGGGTTCGCAACTCGGTGGGCGGGTTCCCGATCGCGAGCATCCTCGCGCCGGTCCTCATCGCCCCTGCGAGGGTTCGCAACAAGTGCTGACCGGCCCGGCCGCCCTGGCCACCGCCGTTGTCCTCATCGCCCCTGCGAGGGTTCGGAACACCTCCACGAGGTCGTCGCTCGCGCCGTAGATGCGTCCTCATCGCCCCTGCGAGGGTTCGCAACCTGCCGTCCATCGTGGTGATCACGTCGCACATCAGTCCTCATCGCCCCTGCGAGGGTTCGCAACGTGGCGGACTTGCCGCCGCCGCTGCACGCCGTGCACGTCCTCATCGCCCCTGCGAGGGTTCGCAACATCCAAGCTCCCGGCCCTGTGCCGTACGGCTCGTGTCCTCATCGCCCCTGCGAGGGTTCGCAACTCCGCGGACATCCCGGACGGCGACCGGGACGGGGTGCAGGTCCTCATCGCCCCTGCGAGGGTTCGCAACGCCGTGTCAGCTTCGGGTCCCCGTACCTGGTGGGGCCCTCATCGCCCCTGCGAGGGTTCGCAACGAGTCGAACGAGCCGACGAATGTGCCGCTGATGAAAGCGGTCCTCATCGCCCCTGCGAGGGTTCGCAACACGGCGGCGACGACGCGCGGTGCGCGGGTCAGCCAGTCCTCATCGCCCCTGCGAGGGTTCGCAACGCGACGGGGACCTCCCAGTACTTGCCTTCCGGGCCGTCCTCATCGCCCCTGCGAGGGTTCGCAACTCGGCGCGCTGGGTGGCGTCCACGTGGGCGAGGACAAGTCCTTATCGCCCCTGCGAGGGTTCGCAACGTTCTGCCTTCCAGTTCAGCCAGTGGAGACAGAAGGTCCTCATCGCCCCGGCGAGGGTTCGGAACATCGTGAACGAAGGCCTCGACCGGAAGATCGGCGCGTCCTCATCGCCCCTGCGAGGGTTCGCAACGCCTCGATGGCCCACCGGGTGCGGGTCTCGCCGAGTCCTCATCGCCCCTGCGGGGTTCGCAACTAGCGGGCGAGGTGGCGGGGCTCGGGTAGCGCGTGGGTCCTCATCGCCCCGGCGAGGGTTTGCAACACGCCGTCCTGCCTGTTGGAGGTAACCAGGAGACGGCCTTTCATCGCCCGTACGAGGACGTCTTTGATCGGCGCTCTCGCTTGGTGCTGCGTGCGGCTTGAGATGTTGTGGATCACGGGCGCCTGGTGCGCAGTCGCTTGATGGCTTCCTCTCGTGACGGCAGGGAGATGCGGTCGCTGGGCAGAGGGCGAGGGCCTGTCTCCTCGATTAGGTGGGTGGCGCCGTAGGGCCACGGGCCGTACATGAAGGCGATGAGCCTGGAGTCGGGCCAGTGGCGGAGGGCATCGTGGACGACGTCGGCGTCTGGGCCTGGGGTCGCGAGCCAAAGGATCGCTGGGGCATCGATCGGCGGAGTGCTGTCTGCGCTGATCATCTGGTTCATCTCGGCCTCGAGTTCGAGGTGTTCGATGGCGTCTTCAAGGCTGTCCATGATGCGTAGGCGAGAAGCGTGGACGCTGGTCACGGACTCGTCGAAAGCGTCCCCGAAGAGGCGGTCGATGTCGGCCCGCGTTGTGATGACCTGTGCGACCTCGGACTTACTAGCGAGCGCCTCGGCGAGCACGCCGCGAAGGAACGCGTCGGAGCCTGGGCCGATGAAGCCGGCTCCGTCGGGGTGTCCGAATGCTCGGGCTGGGAAGCCCGTCTCACTGTCCGCGTTGTCCTGTGAGGGTGCCGGCCGACTGGGCCGGCCCACGGAGCTGCGGGTGCCGAAGATGGCGCGGAGTTGGAGTGCGATCGTCCGCAGCGCCGGTCGGAGGATGTGACGCCCGTCGTTGTCCGTCGCGGCGGCGATTCGGGGACGGCGCGGCTGGAGGACGTTGCGGGTGGTCAGCCGGTCGCAGCCATTGCAGGTTGGGATGAAGAGGCTCGTCATCGTGGCTCCCTGGTCGGTTGGTGCTCGTTGGCGAGCCCGATGTAACCGGCAGGCGGCGCGTCAGGAGGATGAGTGAAACCCCTGTTGGACACAAATGATCAACGTCGGATAGCCGCTGATCAGTCATCCCGCAGCCTGTCGCTCCGGTGGTACAGCAGGTCTCGGTACGCGCCGCAGACGGTGATCACATCTGCTCATTGACGCGAAACACTCACCCGCCCGGTCATGTAACTCTTCCTTGCCTAGTCGCTACTCTCTGTGTCCGGAGGTGGTGGGGTGGTTGTCGAAGCCGAGACGACGGCCAAACGGCTGCTCAGGGACATCGTCCCTGACGAGCTGCTGGCGGCGTATACCCGGTTGCTGGCGCAGGGCGGGTGCCTGGAGGGCGACGCGACTGATCTGCTGGGTGACGCCGAGCAGGTTGAGACGCTGATCGATGCGGGGATGGCGCACGTCCAATCGTCGGGGCCGGCTCTGCCGCCGCGGCTGGTGCCCGTCCCGCCAGACTTGGCCTTGCAGGGCACGCTCGCTGACATGACGCGCAGGCTGGTGGCGGATCAGGAACGGCTGCTGGCGGGGCAGCGGCGTATGGCGGAAACAAATCCGTGGGCCAGCCCGGCGGTGGACGAGTCGAGCGATCGGCTCGTCCGGATCATCACCGATCGAGACGAGATCGGAAACGTGTCGCGTGCGCTGATCACAGCCGCGCGACACGACTGGATGACGATGGACAACCAGTCCGTCGAGCGGCCGATGGACGAGTTGACCGCGGTCCCGCCACCGCCGTCCTTCGAAGGCCATGTCAGATGCCGAGCCCTGTACGAGACGAGCTGCGCCGAACACCCTGTCGGCGTAAAGACGATCGAGATAGCAGTTGAGGCCGGTGAAGAAGCTCGACTGCTGCCGAGAATCGGCATGAAGATGAAACTGGCGGACGAGGCGATCGCCATGCTGCCGCTCACACCGACCGGGATGTCGGGCGCCCTGCTGATCCGCTCGTCGGTCATCGTCGCAGCGCTGCGCGAGTACTTCGAGCTCCTGTGGGAGCGTGCAACCCCCTTCGGCGCCGCAAACCCCGACAGCCCGCTGACCCCGGCGCAGCAGCAGGTCCTGAGCATGCTCGCCGAAGGAATTCCTGAGACGAGCATCGCCAAGCGGATCGGTGTGAGCGTCTCCACGGTGCGCCGGCACACGGCCACCATCAGGGAGAAACTCGGCTTCGACCATCACCACTTCGCTGCCGGAGCAGCCGCCGTTCGGCGTGGCTGGATCCCCTAACCCGACCCTCCAGAGAGGCGCGCATGCCTGAATACCGGGACTTCGTTCCCCGGCAGAGTTTCCAGCCCACGCTCGCCCTGTCCCCGGACGCCAGAACGGTGGCGTACTCCAGTAACGCCGCCGGACGTTTCGGCCTGTGGATCATCTCCGTCACCGACGGTGAGCCCCGCAAGCTCACCAACCTCGCCGATCATGCCGTCCGGCAGATCGCATGGGCTCCGGACGGCAAGAGCCTGGTGTTTACCGCCGACCACGAGGGCGACGAGCAGTACCGGCTGTACTGCATGGGGCTGGAGGACGAGAACCCGATCGAGATCAGCTCCGGCCCCGACTGCCAGCGGATATTGGCGACCTCGCCGTTCGACGCCGTCGGGCGCTACCTGGCCTACGCCGCCAACGACCGAGACGCCACCGTCCAGGACGTCCTCGTCCGCGACCTGGCCGACGACTCCGAACGGCGCATCACACCCCCGCCTGGAGTGGTGTTCGAACCGACGGGGATCTCCCCGGACGGGCGATGGCTGCTGACCGCCGGTTTCCGATCCAACACCCAGGTTGCCGCCTATGTCATCGACCTACAGGACACCGATGCCGAGCCGACGTGCGTCACCGCAGCGCACGGAGACGCCCTCTTCGAACCAGGACCGTGGATCCCCGACTCCTCCGGCTTCTACCTGCGCACCAACGTCTGGGGCGAGTACATCGCCGCCGCCCGCTACCGCCTGGACGACGGAACCCTCGAACCGATCTCCCACCACGAATGGGATGTCGAAGGCATCGAGGCCGCCGGTGACACGCTGCTGTGGTCGGTCA
Organism: Spirillospora sp. NPDC047418; assembly: GCF_040643275.1. Classification (NCBI taxonomy): domain Bacteria; kingdom Bacillati; phylum Actinomycetota; class Actinomycetes; order Streptosporangiales; family Thermomonosporaceae; genus Spirillospora; species Spirillospora sp. NPDC047418. The sequence goes on along the minus strand of NZ_JBEYTW010000138.1, from coordinate 3,551 downwards.
ATGAGGACGGACGCTCCATCCTGCACGCCCGCCACGGCGACACCGTCCAGCCGCTCCCGGACATCCCACCCGGTGTGATCAACGCGCTCACGCTCGCACCCGGTGCGGATCCGGTCGTGCTACTGCTCGATACGGCCACCCGCCCGAGCGAGATCGCCGTCTTGGACGCAGTGGACGGCTTCCGGTACCTCACTGACGTGCGCCCGCCGGCCCTGCATGTGGTCGAGCCGGTCGAGCCCGAACCGGTCGTTTATCCGGCATCGGGTGGACGTCGCATCCACGCCCTGCTGTACCGGCCGTGGACGCCCGGACCGCACCCGGTGCTGCTGTCAATTCATGGTGGCCCCGAGGCCCAGGAACGGCCCGCATACCTGCGCTCAGGCCTTTACCAGCACCTGCTTGACCAGGGCATCGCGGTCTTCGCTCCCAACATCGCCGGATCCACCGGCTACGGAGCCACCCACCAGAAGCTCATCTACCGCAACTGGGGCGGCTGCGACCTGGACGACCTGGACCATGCCGTCCGCTACCTGCGCTCCGCCCCTGGCCTGGACGGCGACCGCATTGCCGTCATGGGAGGCTCCTACGGCGGCTTCGCCGCCTTGTCCTGCCTGGCGCGTCTGCCCTACCCGTGGGCCGCCGGCATCTCCCTATGCGGCCCCGCCAACCTGGTCACCCTGGCACGAGCATGTCCACCGACCTGGAAACATTTCGTCTCCGCCGTCCTCGGCGACCCGGACGCTGACGTCGACTACCTCACCCAGCGCTCCCCGATCACGTACGCCGACTCCATCACAACTCCAATGCTCATCCTGCAAGGCGCCCGCGACCCGCGCGTACCCCGCGCCGAGTCCGACCAGCTCGTCGACCGCCTACGCCACCGAGGCGTGGACGTCCGGTACGAAGTCTTCCCCGACGAAGGACACGGCTTCACCAGCCGGAAGAACGAACTTCGCGCATACGAAGAGATCGCACAATTCCTATGCGGCCGCCTGCTTACCTAATGGCATCGAAGGTAAGAGCATCGCCTCGTTCTGGCAAGGAACCAAAAAGCGTGCGCAACTCTCAATGCATTGGACACTAGGTTGCGACGGTGCCCAAATTCCTCTCGTCCCTGAGCCTTCTAAAGGATCCGGAGACCGCGCCGCTGTTCATCGCGCGGCTCGTCTCCAGTGCAGGCGCCGGGTTCGGCCAGCTTGCTCTGGCGTGGGGCGTGATGGACCTAGGCTATGGTCCGGCCGGGCTCGCTCTCGTTCTGGCCTGCAACTCGGTCCCCGCCCTGCTCATCATCGTCTGCGGTGTAGCCGGCGACCGCTTCCGGCGCCACCATGTGCTGATAGCAGCCGAGATCATCACCAGCACCGCCTGGCTGGCATTCGCCGTGTGCTTTTGGACGGAACAGGTCCCGCTGCCACTGCTCTGCGCCCTCGCAACCCTGTCGGGCATTGCCACGGCGATGTTCCTGCCAACGATCCGCGGCATTGTCGCCGACCTTATCTCTGGAAATGGACGACTCGCGGGCAACGCTCTCATCAAGCAGACCGATTCGATCGGGCTGCTCATCGGCTTGTCATCGTCCGGGTTGGTCGTCAGTACGGTCGGCCCTGGATGGGCGGCCTCCACCCGTGGCGTCCTTTGCGCGATCGGTGCGCTTGTCCTCTGCCGCCTGCGGACGCCCAGATGGCGATCCGATAACCCTAATCTCCTACAAGATCTGCGCGCGGGCTGGCGCGAGTTCGCCGCGCACCGCTGGGTCTGGATCATGACGCTGCAGTACACCGCAGTGATCATCGCCATGGTCTGCTACACCGATATCGCCGGCCCGATCTACATGGACGACGACCATGGCGGCGCACGAGCCTGGGGGATCGTCACCGCCTGCGAATACGTCGGCGCATTGGCGGGCGCGTTCATCGGTGCCCGCTGGAAGCCGGCCCGACTGATCCTTGTTGCCGCGTCACTCCCTGCCGCCGGAGCGATCCCGATGTTCCTGATGGGCATCGAGGCTCCATGGGTGATCCTGGCTGGGGCCACTCTCATCCCTGGCGCTGCAACGGCGATCTACTACGTACTCTGGACGACCGCTCTCCAAGACACCTTCGCACCTGAGGTGCTGGTGCGCGTGAACAGTTGGAACATCATCGCCAGCTATGTCCTGATGCCGATCACCGTTCTCACCGCCGGCCCCCTGGTCAAGGGAATCGGCCCACGGATCACCGTTCTCGGTGCAGCAGCGCTCACCATCGTCGCCGTAACGTCCTCGCTGTTCGTCCTCAAATCCGCAACCCGACCACCGGCAGGTTTCAAGACAGTTGAGGACGCCCCGATTCTCTCGTGACGGCCGTGGCGCCCTTCGAGAGGCTCACGTCCACAACCTGGTTCCGAGGCGTTGATCTTTGTCGCTCGAACCCTGTCCCCCTGACCCGTACCGCCACCGCGACAGGTCCCCGCCTCGTCACGGAGTTGCGAACCCTCGCAGGGGCGATGAGGACGCCGCCACCACGCCGCGACGATCGAGGGGATCGTCCTGTTGCGAACCCTCGCAGGGGCGATGAGGACGCATCGGCGGGACCTCTCTCCTACGGCTCCCCTCGTTCAAGTTGCGAACCCTCGCAGGGGCGATGAGGACCCGGCCCCGATGACCTACACACGCCCCCCGCCGCCTGGTTGCGAACCCTCGCAGGGGTGATGAGGACGGGGACGCGCCGGTGGTCTGCTTGACCGGATCGCGTTGCGAACCCTCGCAGGGGCGATGAGGACCTGGTCCCCCACCTCAAGCACCCGTGGATCGTCCAGAGGTTGCGAACCCTCGCAGGGGCGATGAGGACATCAGCACGACATGGCGGGCCACAATCAGACGTGTGTTGCGAACCCTCGCAGGGGCGATGAGGACCGCCGAGCTGCTCACGCGGCCACGCATCGGTCAGGTTGCGAACCCTCGCAGGGGCGATGAGGACCCGTACGTGCTGCCCGTCGGGTTCCGGCCGCACACGTTGCGAACCCTCGCAGGGGCGATGAGGACCTGGCGGTCGGGCCGCTCCGGCTCGCGCCCTCGTCCTCGGGTTGCGAACCCTCGCGGGGGCGATGAGGACCTTCCCCACGGTACAGTCGCAGGTGCGCGTGGGGAGGAGAAGTCCGTCGGAAGCGGATTCTGCAGCGAACCGCCGGTTGTGCTGTCGACCCCGGCGTGTCGCTGAAAACTGCTTGATCAACTTCAGATGCGGCTCCGATGGTTGAGGGGCTACAAGACGCGAGTTGAGCGTTAGTACACAGTCCCATACCGCCCACCCTCAGGGCGCTGGTCACCTGGTCATTGCTGGCCGGGACGTCATTGAGACCACAACCCCCGCCGTCTCGTCGGGGCGAGGTCTGACAATGCTCGCGACCGCGTGGCGGCTGCGAACAAGGCTGTACATCACCCAGAGCATCTGGTCATAGGTCCCCTCAAAACTATGCGAGGTTGTAACTTCAGGTGTGGAAAGTCCTTGCAGGTAGATGGTGAAGTCGGCTTTACCTGATGCGTCCTGGATAGGCCTCGGCGAGTTCGTTGA
>NZ_JBEYTW010000137.1:0-19958 GCF_040643275.1 Spirillospora sp. NPDC047418 | reverse complement strand
CCCAAACGCTCCCCCTATATTCAGCACTGCCGCTGTGGGGCTCCCCCAGTTTTTTCCCCGCGCCCCCCCGCCGTACTCCGGCTCAGGTGGGGTGCGGCGGCCGCTGGCCGGGCGGGGTCCCGCCGCCCTTGCCGCCGCCCTTCTTCCCCCTGTCGGTGCCGTGCGCGTGGCCCTTGGCCCGCGTCATCTTCGGGTCGGTGGCCTCCGCCGGCGGCTCCTCGGTCACCGCGGTCCGCTCCGACCGCCTCATCTCGGGCTGCTGCGGGTTCGGCATGATCTCGCCTCCTATGCGCTGGACGGCTCGGGACGCAGGGGGTCGTGCCCCACGCTCATCAGCGCGTGCCGCCAGTCCTCGTCCCGCTCCGCGTTCGGCGGACGGTTCTCCAGGCGGTCCTCGACGAAGTCGACGACCTCCACCATCAGCTCCGTGTCGCGCTCGGTCAGGTCGACCTTCCGCTTGCGCAGCACGTCGACCACGCGGGCGCCGAGTTCACCGACCACGGGGCCGGGCCCGTCCGCGGGGAATGCCTCCTCGCCCGAGGCGTCCGTGAGCAGCCACATCCGCAGTTCGTCCGAGGTCATGTTGACGACCCGGTGGAACTCGTCCCAGGCCAGCTCCGCCTCAGCCGGTATCCGATCGTTCATCGGTCACTCCCTCTCGGCCGTTCACGCCCGCCCTACCCGATGACCGGCGTCGCATTCGTCCTCTTTGAGCGGCTATGCACTCGCGGCGTTACAGCGCGAGGCCACGGGGAAGGCGACGACCATGGACCACCCCCAGGCCCCCGTCCTCGACGACCGCATGGCGAGCAACAAGGTGCTCGAACGGGCCCAGGAGCTGATGGCGGACGCCGTCCACGCGGAGCAGACGTTCTTCTCGACCTGCGGCAGCTCGCTGTCGGTCAAGAGCGCGATGCTGGCGGTGGCGGGCCCCGGGGAGAAACTCCTCGTCGGACGCGATGCCCACAAGGCGGTCGTATCGGGGCTGATCCTCTCGGGCGTCCGCCCGATCTGGGTGGAGCCGCAGTGGGACGCGTCCCGCAACCTGGCGCACCCGCCGTCGCCGGACGCGTTCGCCGCCCGCCTCGACGAGCATCCCGACGCGCGCGGCGCCCTCGTCACCAGCCCCACCCCGTACGGGACGTGCGCGGACCTCGCCGCGATCGCCGCCGCCTGCCACGAGCGCGGCAAACCCCTGATCGTGGACGAGGCGTGGGGGCGCGCACCTGCCGTTCCACCCCGACATCCCCACGTGGGCGATGGACTCCGGCGCCGACGTGTGCGTGACGAGCGTCCACAAGATGGGCGCCGGGCTCGAACAGGCTCGGTCTTCCACCAGCAGGGGAACCTGGTGGCGCCGGCCGTGCTGAAGGCGCGCGAGGACCTGCTCGGCACCACCAGCCCGTCCGTCCTGATCTACGCGGGGCTGGACGGATGGCGGCGGCAGATGGTCGAACACGGCCACGCGCTGCTCCAGGACGCGCTCGACCTGGCGGCCGGCGTCCGCGCGGAGATCGCGGACATCTGACCCCGTACCCACCGGGGATCCCGGCCGCGCTGCCGGGTGAGCGGCTCACCCGTCCGGTGCTCGACTACCTGCGCTCGAGCGTGTCCGCCGGGATGGTCGTGCCGGACGCCGCAGACTCGTCGCTCGACACGATCCGGGTGTTCATCGAGGACTGAGTGTTCGTTGAGGACTGGGTGTGCGTTGAGGACTGACGTAGTCCTCCAGGCGCGCGACGGCGAACCCCTGCTTCTGGATGCGCTTGAGCATGTGGGCGAACATCGCGGTCATCGTCTCGCCCTTGAGCTGCTCCGGCCCCCTGAAGTGGGCCAGCAGGATGTCGCCGGGATGCAGTGCCTTGTTGACGTCGTCGTATTGCATGTCGTGGATCTGCATGGACGCCCGCCACATGACGATCCCGTCGATGCCGCACTCGCGGGCCGCCTGCTGCGTGGCCCAGTTCCATCTCCCGTAGGGCGGACGCAGCAGAGTGGGCTTCGTGCCGTACTGCTTGGACAGGACGTCCTGATCCCCGCAGATTTCACGCTTCTGACCGTCCAGCCCAAGCGCCGGCAGGACGGGATGGGTCAACGTGTGGTTCTGAACGTGATTCCCCAGCGCCTGCAGGGGCTTGAAGTACGCGTAGTCGTCCTGGATGACGTTGTCGGTGAGGAACATGGTGACCGGCACCTGCAGGTCGGTCAGCATCTGGACGAACCTGGGGTCCTTCTCCTGCCCGTCGTCGATCGTGATGAAGACGACCCGTTCCTCCGTCGGAACCCGGTCGAAGACCGTCACGGGCCCCTTCGCAGGGAGCTTGAGAGGCTTCTCCTCCGGCGGCTCCGGTGCGGGCGGCAACGGCTTGAGCCCCCACTTGCCCCACATGGCCGCCTCGTCCCGCACCACAGGCGTCACGCTGGGCGCCGGCTCCGCCGACGGCGAGGCGGCGACCTTGCCATGCTCCGACGCCTTGCACGCACTCAGCGCCGCCACCAGCACGGCGACCCCGGCGATCACACGAAAAGCCCGCACCCCGACGGCCTCCCCCACCCGACTGATCAAAACCTATCGGCCCTCGTGGGGCGCGCGGACGCCGCTGTGCCAGACTCCTATCCGGCAGGAACGGCAAGCTGAGGAGCGACATGGAGCTGATCCACTCGGGGAAGGTGCGGGACGTCTACGCGGACGGCGACGAGCTGATCCTGGTGGCGTCCGACCGGGTGAGCGTCTACGACGTCGTGCTGCCGACACAGATCCCCGACAAGGGCAAGATCCTCACGCAGCTCTCGCTCTGGTGGTTCGAGCAGCTGGCCGACATCATCCCGAACCATGTCGTGTCGGCCACCGACGTCCCCGCCGAATGGGCGGGCCGCGCCATCCGCTGCCGCCGCCTCAGCATGCTCCCCGTCGAGTGGATCGCCCGCGGCCACCTCACCGGCCTCGGCCTCAAGGAGTACGAGAAGAACGGCACCGTCTCCGGGATCTCCCTCCCGGACGGCCTGGTCGACGCGTCCCGCCTCCCCGAGCCGATCTTCACCCCGACCACCAAGGCCACCGAGGGCCACGACGAGTTCATCACCTACACCGACGTCGTGGCCGAGATCGGTGAGGACACCGCCGCCCGCCTCAAGGACGTCACGCTGGCCATCTACAAGCGCGGCGCCGCCTTGGCCGCCGAGCGCGGCATCATCATCGCCGACACCAAACTGGAGTTCGGCCGCGCCGCCGACGGCACCCTCGTCCTCGGCGACGAGGTCCTGACGCCCGACTCGTCCCGCTTCTGGCCCGCCGACGACTGGGAGCCGGGCCGCCCCCAGCACTCCCTGGACAAGCAGTTCGTCCGTGACTGGAGCAGCACCCTCGACTGGGACCGCACCCCACCCGGCCCCGCCATCCCCCAGGACGTCGTGGACGCCACCCGAGCCCGCTACACCGAAGTCTACGAACGCCTGACCGGCACCCCCTGGCCCTCCTGACCGGGCAAACCTGGCCCTCCTGACCGGGCAAACCTGGCCCTCCTGACCGGACGCCTGCGGGTTAGAAGCGGGCGGGGTCGTTGGAGGAGACGATCTCGTGGCCGAGGGGGGTCAGGGAGATCGGGATCAGCTTGAAGTTCGCGATCCCGAACGGGATGCCGATGATCGTGATGCAGAGCAGCAGGCCGGTGAACAGGTGGCCGAGGGCCAGCCACCAGCCGGCGAAGATGATCCAGATGATGTTGCCGATGAGGGAGCCCGCGCCCGCGCCGCGCTTCGGGACGGTCGTCCGGCCGAACGGCCACAGCGCGAAGCCCGCGATGCGGAACGACGCGATGCCGAACGGGATCGTGATGATGAGAATGCAGCAGATGATCCCGGCGATGACATAGCTCAGCGCCATCCAGAATCCGGCCAGCACGAGCCAGATGAGGTTCAGCAACGTCCGCACGAGCGGTCCTCCCGACGGCAGCACCCGATTGCGTCGAGCATAGATCGTTCCCGGGGCGGGCGCGTCGCGGAATCCCCGTGCGCGGGGGCTAGAAGTGGCCGTCCAGGGCGGCGAGCAGGGCGCGCTTGGGCTTGGCGCCGATGATCTGCCGGACGACCTCACCGTCGCGGTAGAGGTTGAGGGTGGGGAAGCCCATGACGCCGTAGCGGGTCACGATGTCGGGGTTCTCGTCACCGTTGATCTTCGCGACGGTGAGCCGGTCGCCGTGCTCCGCCTCAATCTCCGCAAGGATCGGCGCGATCATCTTGCAGGGAGGACACCAGTCCGCCCAGAATTCGACCAGTACCGGCTTGTCGCCGCGCAGCACCTGCTCGTCGAAGTTCTCGCTGGTCAGATCGATCATTGGTCGCCTCCGTGGAGAGGGCGCAGCCCGGGCAGGCCCGCGCCAGCTGGTCGGCCACGTCCGCGCGCAGGCGGATCAGGGTGCGGATCTCGGCGTCGATCTCCGCGAGCTTGCGCTGGTAGACCGCCACCGATTCGGGGCAGGACGCCCCGTCGGCATGGCCCGCGCGCAGGCAGTCGACGAACGGGCGGGTGTCGTCCAGCGTGAACCCGGCGGCGAGCAGCGACCGGATCTCCGAGACGAGCCGGAGATCGGACTCCTCGTACTGCCGGTACCCGTTGGATTCGCGGCGCGCCGGCAGCAGCCCCTGCTGCTCGTAGTAGCGCAGCGTGCGCGTGCTGACGCCCGCGCGTGCGGCGAGTTCGCCGATCCGCATCCGTCCGTCCTCCCTTGTGGCCGTTCGCGACGCTATCCCCTGACACCGGCGTCAAGGTCAAGCCCGTTTTGCGAGAGAGCGAATCCGGGGACGGGCCCGGCGGCGAGGTGCCGGGCCCGTCCCCGGCCGGTCACCGGCCCTGCAGGCCGCGGACGTTGTCGCCGAACGTCCAGCCCTTCGAGCCGTCCCAGTTGATGGACCAGGTCATCAGACCCTTCAACTGTCCGTTGAAGTGGTTCCATGCCTGCCCGACGAGGCCCGTCGACATGTAGCCGCCGCCGGCGCCGGGCTGCGCGGGCAGCCCCGGGACCTGCTTGTCGTAGGGCACCCGGATGGTCGTCCCCTGGATGACGAGACCGTTGTTCAGGCATTCGGTCTGCTTCACGAAGCCCTCGACCGTCCCGGCGGAGTAGGAGTCACCGGAGCACCCGTACATGCTGCCGTTGTAGTACTGCATGTTCAGCCACCACAGCCGGCCGTTGTCGGCGTACTTCTTGATGATCGGCAGGTAGGCGCCCCAGATGGAGCCGTAGGTGACACTGCCTCCGGTCACGTACGCGGTCTCCGGCGCCATCGTGAGCCCGAAGTTGGACGGCATCTGCGCGAGCACACCGTCGATGATGCGGATCAGATTCGCCTGGGACGCCGAAAGCTGGCTGATGTTGCCGCTGCCCGTCAGCCCCGTCTCGATGTCGATGTCGATGCCGTCGAAGTTGTACTTCTTCAGGATCGGTACAACGGTCTGGACGAATCGGTCCGCGACGGTGCTGGAACTGAGGTCGATGCCCGCGGTGGCCCCGCCGATCGACATCAGGATGGTGGCGCCCGCCGCCTTGGCCGCGCACATCTCGGCGGGGGTGGCGACCTTGACGGTCGAGTCCATGCCGTCCTCCCACAGGACGGTGCCGTCCGAGCGGATGACGGGGAACGCCGCGTTGATGACGTTGTAGCCGTGCTGCTTGATGACGGGGTTGTCGATCGGCGTCCAGCCGAACGGCGGGTGGACGCCGTTGGAGGACCCGTCCCAGTTCTCCCAGTACCCCTGAAGCACCTTGCCGGCAGGCTTCGACTTCACCGCACAGGTGTCGTCCCCAGGCGGCTGAGTGGTGGGCGGCGTGGTGGGCGGTGTCGTGGGTGGGGTCGTAGGCGGTGTCGTGGGGGGCGTGGTCGGCGGCGTGGATCCATCGCACGCACCGAGGTCGCGCCACAGCGTCGGGGTGGACGCGGGGTTCCAGTTGGTGCCGGGCCACGCGGTGTGGGCGACGATCGCCTCGTAGCCCTGCCCGCTGTAGGTGACCTTGTCGCCGACCTTGTAGCTGGTGCCCTCGGCCCAGGCCGGATACGTGCAGGCGACCAGCGCGGCGGATTGGGCGGTGGGCTGGGCGGACGACGGCGCGGACAGCACCACCAGCGCGCCCAGCGACAGGACCAGCGCCGCCAAGGCCGACGCCAGCGCGGCGACGGCCGGAGACCATCGCTTGTACATGATTCTCACGGGACGACTCCTCCAGAACGGGGACAGAGGAGCCGGTGCAAGAGCCGAACAAGTCCCGCGGACGGAACTCTCCCAGGCGCAAGGCGCAAACGACCGGCATGGACGCCACCAGAAGACTAACCGCGCCACCCCACACCGGGAAGCCTCCGCCTCAACCGGGCGGAATCGACCAGCGCGCCGACCGCCACGACGAAGAGTCATGAATCGGTAGCGCAGTGTCATGGAGTGGTCAAGAATGTGGGGCGGCGGTCGAACCACCGGTGCCCTCCTCGGGAAGCCGCAGCGGTGACGCCTTCCACCCCAGAAAAGGCGATGGGGAGCGGCCCTTTCGGGCGGCTCCCCTGCCTAAGCGTGTCTGCGATGCGTGAGAACTACCTCCACGCCACCGTCATGTGCGGTCGATGACCGCGAAGACGACCTTACCAACGTTGTCGGCCAGGGCGCGGATGCCCCAGCAGCGGGCGTATTGGTCGACGATGAACAGGCCGCGGCCCGTCTCGCTGGACGTGTCCGCCGCCAGCATCTGCGGGAGGCCGCAGGCGGCGTCCTGGACCTCCATCCACAACGCGTCATCCTCAGTGCGGCTCAACCGCAAGATCACGTCCTCATCCGCCTCCGACGCCGCGTGCTGCAGGGCGTTGGTCACCAGCTCGCTGGCCACCAGGCACGGCACGAAGTCGTCCATGCCCCACTGGCCTGCCACCAGCCGCACGAACCGCCGCACCTCCGCGACCACCTTCAGGTCCCGCTTCACCACCATCTCGTTCTCCGCCGCACCCTGACCCATGACCTTCCCCTCACCGTGTGTGTCGGACACCACACATTTAGCAAGGTTCCGCTGTACGCTGGTGTTACCAAGTCCAGCTGGTGACGACTGGTGACAGGCGTGTCTGTTCGGCGAGATACCACGGAAGGGAAACTTTGCGATCATGCCCCCGCGACGCCAACGCCCCAAGGAATCCCCCGCCCTGATCGCGTTCGGTGGACAGATGCGCAGGATGCGCGAGGCAAAGGGCATCACTCAGCAGTCCATCGCCGACCACACGAACATCAGCAAGGCTCAGGTGAGCCGCATTGAAAACGGCACCAGGCGGGCCACACGCTCATTCGTCGAGCAGGTCGACCGTATCCTCGGTTCGGACGGCGCCTTGATCAAGCTCTGGGAAGACCTGAACAGGAACGGCCACCCGGTCCCGATCTGGTTCGACTGGCCCAAGATCGAATCGGACGCGGCGATGCTCGTCTCGTGGGAGCCCATGTTGATCGCGGGCCTCGTCCAGACTCCGGCTTACGCATCCGCCCTCCTACAGGGCAACGAGGAAGCCGTGGCAGCGCGGCTCGCTCGCCAGGAGATCCTCACGAGGAGCGATGGACGCACTCCTCCGGAGCTCGTGCTGCTGGTTGACGAGCAAGCACTTCGCCGTCCGGTCGGCACGGCCGAGACGATGAGGGAGCAACTCCAGCACCTGCTTGAGCTGAGCATGTTGCCCAACATCACGGTTCAAGTAGTGTTGGAAAGTGGCGAGCACGACGGCAACATGGGCGCGTTCACCATCGCCACCATGGACGATCGAAGTGAGGTCGCCTATATCGAGACGGCGATCCGCGCCATCACGACCGACGACCCGACAGACCTGTCCGTGCTGGCACGCACACTCAACGCCCTTCGTTCACGGGCACTCACCGAAGGGATGTCGCGCGAGTTGATTAGAAAGGCGGTCCAAGAAAGATGGACTTGAGAAACGCCAGGTGGCGCAAGAGCAGCTACACCGGTTCCAACGGTGGCAACTGCGTCGAACTGGCGGATGTGGCCGGCGCGGCGGTGGTGGCGGTGCGGGACAGCAAGGACCCGGACGGCCCCGTCCTCCTGCTCACCCGCGCAGCCCTGCGCACCGCCGTCCACTCCGCCACCGACACACACTGACCCCGCACCACCCACGCCGCCAACCCTGACCCACCAAACAGCGGCGAGTCGTCTCATCCCCCTGACCCCGACGACCCGCCGCACCCAGTTGCGAGCACCCACGCCGTGATGGACGGTCACAGCGACGTTCCTGATCCCGACGGGCTCGTCTCGTCCGCCGTGCACGTTAAGGGCGTTCCGTTGACCGAATTCTCCGGATGGTCAGGAGCAACCCGGCGCGGGCCGCACGTCGCCCCGGCGCCGAACCCGCCGACAGAACACCCGAGTCGTTACTCAACGCTCTTCCTTGTCACGTAACGTGTCCGGTCGTGTAAAATACCGGTCACGCCGAGGCCTGCAAGCAGCCCGGCCCGGAGGCCCTGACCGTGGCCGAGAGTGGTTGCACGCTGGAATCGTTCGGGTCCACTGGACGATGATGAAGTGACGTACGCGGGAGGTGGGGACGGATGACCGTCAGAGTAGATGTCGAGCCCGACCTGCTCCGCTGGGCCGTGGGACGCGCCGGCTGGTCCGGCGAAGTGATCGACCAGCGCGCCCCGCGCTTCCATGACTGGATCGCCGGGACACGGCCGACTCTCAAGCAGCTCGAAGACTTCGCCCACAAGACCCACACTCCCTTGGGCTACTTCTTCTTGTCTGAGCCGCCTGAAGAACACGTGCCGATCCCAGATATGCGCACCTTGAGAAACCAGGCCATTAGGCAACCATCCGTTGATCTACTTGACACCATTTACCAATGCCAGTCCCGTCAAGACTGGTATCGCGATTTTGCTGCCAGACACGAGCTTCCTGAAGCGGAGTACGTGGGTGAAATGGACACGTCCACTCCTCCTGAATTCGTGGCGGATCAGATGCGTCAGGCTCTCAACTTCGATATCGGCGAGCGCGCCGCCTTCAGTAGTTGGGAAGATGCCTTGCGTCAACTCATCGATCGAATTGAGGGCATCGGCGTACTGGTCATGGTCAGCGGCATCGTCGGCTCTGACACCCATCGAAAACTCAACCCGGAAGAGTTTCGAGGGTTCGCGTTGGCCGATCCTGTCGCACCCCTCATTTTCGTAAATGGCGCAGATACAAAGGCGGCCCAAATATTCACGATGATTCATGAGCTTGGGCACATCTGGCTTGGCAAGAGCGCACTCTCTGACGCTCCGATGGCAAGAGCGACCGACCATGACGCCGAACTCTGGTGCAACCAGGTGGCAGCCGAGGTGCTCGTCCCCATCGCCACGATCCGGACGGAGTATCGCGGACAGCCGACCGTCAGCGAATTGGAGCGCTTGGCGCGCAAGTACCGCGTGAGCACACTCGTTGTGCTCAAGCGAATATTTGATGCGGGGTACCTTCAGTGGGAGGACTACCGAAGACGCTACGCGACAGAACGCGATCGAGTCATTGATGCCCTCAGTCGCAACAGCGGTCCCGGCGGCGGCAACTATTACTACACCCAGCCACTTCGCCTAAGCCGCCAGTTGGCACGGTCCGTTATCGCCGACACGTTTGAGGGCGGCACTGCATTCCGTGACGCTTATCGACTCTTGGGAACCAGAAAGCGTGAGACGTTCGACAACCTCGCCACCGAACTCGGAGTCGGCTGATGTACCTGGTCGATGCCAACGTACTGATCGAAGCCAAGAACCGCTACTACGCTTTCGACATCGCGCCTGGATTCTGGGCATGGCTCGACCATGCACACGCCAACTCCCTGGCTTGCAGTATCGACAAAGTGCGTGACGAACTGCTGCACGGAAGCGATCAGCTCGCCGACTGGGCCAGAGATCGACGTGACTTTTTCAAGGCCGCTGATGCGGCCGCGATAGCCGAACTGAAGCCGCTTGCGCAGTGGGCAACTACGCGCCAGTACACGCCAGCAGCCGTCAACGAATTCATCGGGAACACCGCAGACTATTACCTCATTGCATACGCGAAGGCCCACGGTCACGATGTGGTGACCCACGAGCGACCCCAACCGAACGCGAAAAGGCGCGTTCTCATACCTGACGCATGCGTCGCAATGAGCGTCACCACGTGCGACACATTCGATATGCTCCGCCGCACTAACACAAGACTGCACCTCAAGACCCCTGACCATCTTTTCGGTGATGGAGGACCTGGGTAACGCCAACCAGCGTAGAGCGAGCCGTAGCGGCGAAACGGTGGGGACTGCTTCGAGTTGGCGAACGCTGCCGATGCTATGGCGGTGCGGACAGCAAGGACTCGGACGGCCCGCCGTACCCGCCACCTCCGAAGGCGCCCGTGCGTCCCGTCCGGTCCTGGCTCTATGTGATAGCACCGGCCTTCATGATGGCCGTTCAGACGCGGGTGGGCGACTTCCAGCCGGAGCGAACGGGGTACCAGGCCGCGGACGTCGAAGAAGCTCAGGCAGCCTTCATATCGCCGGTTTCGGCTGATGCGGGAAGTGATCGACTGATGGGGGAGATGTCATGCAGCACGTCGAGGCGCTGATCGAACGGCTGGCCGCCGCCGGGTGGCTGACGCAGAACCCCGTCAGGACGGCGCTGCATGACGTCCCCCGGCACGTGTTCGCGCCGCCGGTGGCCTGGACCGGTGACGGCGACCGGGTGAGTGAGCAGATCGATCCCGAGGGGTGGCTTGATCTGGTCTACGGCGACGACGCGATCATCACCCAACTCGATGACGGCGCGACCGATCTCGCGACCGGTGCGGGCTGTTTCACCTCGTCGCTGTCCGCGTCCAGCACCGTCGTTTCCCTTCTGGAGTTGCTGAACGTCGAGCTGGGGCATCGTGTGCTGGACGTGGGCACCGGTACCGGCTGGACGGCCGCGCTGCTGTCGCGTCTGGTCGGCTCGGCGAACGTCACCAGTGTCGAGGTCGATCCCGCGGTGTCGGTGCAGGCCGCCGCCAACCTCGAGCAGGCGGGACACGCGCCTCGGCTCATCGTGGGGGACGGTGCTCACGGTTGGGCGCAGGAAGCACCCTACGACCGGGGGCACGCCACCTGTGCGGTCGCCCGCGTGCCGTATGCGTGGGTGAAGCAGACCCGCCCCGGCGGGGTGATCGTGACGCCCTACGCCCCGGGGTTCGGGTCCAGCCACGAACTGCGGCTCGTGGTGATGCCGGACGGTACCGCCGTGGGCCGGTTCACCGGCTACGCCTCGTACATGATGATGCGGGCGCAGCGGTATCCCGAACGGGACACCTCCGACCGGCACGGCGACCGATCCACGACCGACATCGACCCCCGAACCATCGGCTACGCCCCGGCAGGCGCCGACCTGGCGATGGGGGCCGCGCTACCGGGTGTATGCGCCCGGGGCGCACACGACGGAGACGCCTACACGCTGCACCTATGGAGCGCGGACGCGTGGGCCGAAGCTCGCTACCAGCCCGACCGCGACTCTTTCGATGTCGAGCAGGGCGGAGACCGGCCCCTGTGGGATCTGGCCGTGTCGGCCTACTTCGACTGGATCGCCCACCGCAGCCCCGGCCGCGACCGCTTCGGCCTGACCGTCTCACCCACCGGTGATCACGTCTGGCTGGACCACCCCGCCGACACCGTCTGATCCCTGACCGGTTGTCGGGTGGTGTGCCGCTGGGCCGCCCCCGCGCCGTCCTTCATGGTCGTGTCGCCCTGCCGTGCGGGCGGGCAGGGCGTGCTCGTTGGAGGCGGAGACGTCCGTGGGTTGGCGGTTCTTTCTTTTTCTATGGCATTACGTGCGTTATCGCGCTTTGATGTAGGTGGGTTCGGGGCGGCGTCCTGGAGGTGGAGGTGTAGATGCGGTCCTTCTGGGTGCGGCTTCTGGCGGGCTTTGGTGTCTTTCTGGTCGCGGTGGCCGGCGGAGTTCTCGGGGAAACACTCTTCTGGTCTCCAGCTTTCGTTGCATGGGCCTGCGTGTGTGTGGCGATCGGTGTCCTTACCGAGGCGTGGCTGCGTTGGCGTGAGCGGATACGGGGACGGGACGTGGCGGACCGTCCCGCTCTACAGCGTCCGGTCGAATGGTCGATCACCCTCATCATCATGTCGGCATTGATCGGGTCGGAAAAGACATATCTCAGCGCCCTGGCACTCAGTGTCCCGATGTACCTTATTGTCATTCCCCACGCGTGGCGTGAACGGCGTGCCGCGGCTCGGGAGCGGGCCGATGCCGCGGCCGGCTCGTCCGCCGATGGGGTGGGGGACGGGGTTAGCTGACTTCAGGAATGCGTCGGACCGGCAGGCGCGGGGAGTGTCGTGCCGAAGGGGTTGTCGATGATGTAGCGCCAGTGGTCGTCCGGGCAGCGGCGGGCGACATCGGTGGCGGTGCCTTCGATGTGGACCGGGTTGCCGTCGCGGTCCCGGCCTTCGATCACCCAGTCGACGATGAGGAGCGAAAGGTCGCCCGCCGTGTAGACATGGCGCGGGACGACGACGATCGGTACGCCCAGCGACATGAATTCGGCATTGGCGGCGTCGGCGGCCCCACCGGTCAACGGCGTGCCGGGAGTGGGGACGAAGACCGCCCCCTCCGCGTACATCTCCGCGACCGCAGACGGGTCGCCGGAGTTGAAACGTTCGGCGAACACGTGCGGGACGTCTGCGGGGCGGTCGGCAAAGCGCAGCATTCCGTGTCCTTCGGGTAGACAGGGTGGGGACGCGGTAACGCTAGGAGGCGCTTTCGTGACTTACCAAACGGTTGGCCACCCGGGCCTGGCGGACGATCCGCTGGCCGCCGTGGCCGAGCCGACCCCTTCGTGCCCGGTGGAGATCACGCTCGATGTGCTTCGCGGGCGCTGGACGACGTTGATCGTCCGCGAACTCCTTCGCGAAGAGCGATCGTTCACCGAACTGCGGCAGACCCTGCCCTCACTTTCGGACAAGGTGCTGGCCGACCGTCTGGCGCATCTCCTCCAATGGGGAGTGCTGGAACGGCGCCGCCGGCCCGGATGGCCGCCCCGGACGCAATATCTCCTCACCCCGCACGGCCGGCGACTCGGCCCCGTCCTCCAATCCCTCTGGGACTGGGGCAACGAGCTCTAGTCCGCCTCCAGAAGCGACCGGACGAAGTCCCGATAGGCGCGCTTCATCGGGAGTTCGCGATCGACGCGCACACGGCGGCGGGTGGCGGCCACGTCAATGCCCCGAATCGGGTCGTGGCCGGGCTTCTCGTAGCTCTCCCACCGGAGCCCCACGCCGCGGCGCTGCCATGCCGGGACGTCGTTGAAATTGATTCCGCGTGCGTAGAGGAGTTCGTTCTTCGCCGAGACCGAGGTGCGTTCGAGTTCGCGAGTCGCCTGCCGGGCGGAGCGGCCCTCGTTGCGGAGCGTCCAGTAGCACCAGCCGTTCAGCGCGCAGCGGGCGGCGTCGGCTTGGCGCCAGGAAAGGTAGTCGACGACCTCGTCCAGAGTCGTGCCCATCCAGATGCGGCTGTCGAACGCGACGGGTTCGCCGGCGGCGTGGGTGAACGCGGCGGTCGCGATGCTCGCCGACAGGGAGACCAGCTTTTCCACCTCGCGGCCGAACAGGTCGAACGACGGGTCGAGCACGACGGAGATCTCGTCGCTCTCGGTGTAGGCGTAGCGGCCGCCGAGGTCGCTGAGGAGCGCCTGTGCGGTGTCCGCCATGAGCGTCGAGAAACGCGCGTCGAAGGGCTTGTCGAAGCGGGTTTCGGTGAAGCGGGAGAAGGAGCGACCGTCCACGCGGACGACCGTCCATGCGCCGGGGAGCAGGGTCAGGGAGTGGAACCATTCGCGGGCGCGCATCCGCGACTCAAGGCCCTTCATGGGTCATCTCCCTGACGTCGAATGCGCCGCCGGCGGTGGGGACCACCGTGAACAGCGCGTCGAAGCCGTCCGATGGGCGCGGACGGCGAAGACGTTTGAGGGTGGCATAGACGCCGACGTCCGGCACCTGGATTTCGGGTGGGCGGACGGCGTTGCGGCGCATCGAGAGCGCGACGTCCGGCGGAAACCAATAACCGATGATGTGCGCGCCGTGGCGGCGGCCCACGGTGATGAGCGGCTGCCATTCGTCCGGGGACGGATTCGTGTTGTCGACCGCCACGGCACGGTCTTGTTCAAGGGCCTCCGATATGAGCCTCAACTGGCGTGCCTGCTTGCGTCGGGCACCCCTGGGGAAGAGGTCCTTGCTGACGTGGACGTGTCCGGCCAGATGCCGACGGCAGAACGTCGTCTTCCCGGACGCCTGGAGGCCGATCAGGATGGCCAGTTCGGGCATCAGTGCGGCGTCAGGGCGCGTACCAGGTCGGCGGCGGAGGCTTCGGTCGTCCGGTGGAAGGACTCGCCGGCCCACAGGTTGACGCCTTCCGGGTCGCCTTGGGCGGCGGACGCCTTGCGCAGTGGCGAAGTCACGTAGTGGACGTCCGGGTAAGCGGCCGGTGCATGCGGTGAGTGTTCGGTGAGGAATCGGTTGACCAGGCCACGTGCGAGTCGTCCGCTGAAGGCACGGGTCAGTGCGGTGGACGTGAAACGCGGGTCGGTCAGGGCGGCCTTGTGGATGGCACTGGCACCGCTCTCCGGGCAGCGGACGAAGGCCGTACCCAATTGGGCTGCGACCGCGCCTATACCGAGTACCTCAGTGACGTCACTGGATGAGGCGAGACCACCGGCGGCGATGAGGGGTTGGGAAGTCATCGCGCGCACGGAGTGAAGCAGGACGCGCAGCGGCAGCGGTTCGTCGGACGTGTTCGTGAACGACCCCCGGTGCCCGCCCGCCTCGGAGCCCTGCAGGCAGAGGGCATCGGCGGACGAAGCCTGGCGGGCCTCGTCCACGGACGTCACGGTGACGACCACGGTCGCGCCCTTGGCCCGGAACGCCTCGATGACGTCCGGGGACGGGCAGCCGAACGTGAAGCTCACGAACGGCGGTGGGTCGGAGAGCAGGTCGGCGACCTTCGCCTCGTACGCGTCGTCGCGGGCGGCCGGCGTGCCGGGGGCGACGCCGAGGCGTTCGGCTTCGGGCGCGAGGCGGTCGCGGTAGGCGGCGACTTCAGCGGGGTCGATCTCGTCCGTCGACGGCATGAAGACGTTCATCCCGAACGGGCGGGACGTCAGTTTCCGGGTCGCGGCGATGTCGGCGCGCATGGTTTCGGGCGTTTTGTAGCCGGCGGCGAGGAAGCCGAGGCCGCCCGCGTCCGACACGGCGGCGGCCAGTTCGGGCGTCGACGGGCCGCCCGCCATCGGCGCCTGGATGATGGGGACGTCCGTCCACATGGCGTTACCTCGTCTCCG
Organism: Spirillospora sp. NPDC047418; assembly: GCF_040643275.1. Taxonomy (NCBI): domain Bacteria; kingdom Bacillati; phylum Actinomycetota; class Actinomycetes; order Streptosporangiales; family Thermomonosporaceae; genus Spirillospora; species Spirillospora sp. NPDC047418. The sequence goes on along the minus strand of NZ_JBEYTW010000137.1, from coordinate 4,620 downwards.
GTCGGGCGGACGCGGCCGCGGCGGCCGGCGGCGAGGCCGTCCGGTGCGGTTCTCCGGGGCTCGTTCCCATGATCCGCACGATAATCCCGGGGGAAGACCGGGCGCGGACCCGGGGTTCCATGAACGGACGGAAAGGGGGCGGCATGCGGGTGCTGCTGCATTACGACATGGACCACGCGGAGCCCGATCTCGACATCGTGAACTGCTCCGAGCAGGACGACGCGCGGTTCGCCGAACTGCTGCCGGACGCCGAGGTCATCTGGCATGTGCTGCGTCCGCTCACGGCCGCCGACATGGACCGGGCGCCAAAGCTCAAGCTGATCCAGAAGCTCGGCACCGGCGTCAACACGATCGATCTGGACGCGGCGAAGGAACGCGGGATCGCGGTCGCGAACATGCCGGGGCAGAACGCGCAGGCCGTCGCGGAGACGTCGCTGCTGCTGATGCTCGCGGCGCTGCGCCGGGTCGTCCCGTTCGACGCGCGGACGCGGCGCGGCGAAGGCTGGCCCGCCGACCGCGGCCTGGTCGGCGGGGAGATCGCCGGACGGACGGTCGGGCTCCTCGGCGGCGGCGAGATCGCGACGCTGCTGCGCGGCATGCTGGAGGCGATCGGCGCGAAGGTCCTCTACACGTCACGGCGTCCGCGCCGCGACGACCCGGCCTGGCGGGAGTTGGACGATCTGCTGCGGGCGAGCGACATCGTCTCGGTGCACATCCCGCTGACCGACGAGACGCACCACCTGCTCGACGCCGAGAGGCTCGCGCTGTTGCCGCCGGGCGCGGTCGTCGTGAACACGGCGCGCGGGGCGGTCATCGACGAGGCTGCGCTGGTGGACGCGCTGACGTCGGGGCGGCTGGGCGGCGCCGGGCTCGACGTGTTCGAGAAGGAGCCGGTGGACGCGTCCAACCCGCTCCTGACCTTGGACAACGTCGTCGTCCTGCCGCACGTCGCCTGGCTGACCCGCGAGACCTGGGACCGGTACTTCGCGGTCGCCGCGGAGAACTGCCGCCGCCTAGCGGGAGGCAACGACCTCCTCCACCGCGTCGTCTAGTGCGGTGTCCACGAACGTCGACCGGTCCACCCCGTCGTTGATCTGCGGCGTGTTGTTGTTTTCAACGCGCTCATAACAACAACACGCCGCAGGGCAACGCAGACGGTGAATCTGGGGGCTAGGGGATCAGTACCGGCTTTACTACCTTGCCGGACGTCGTGTCCTGCTCGGCCTGGTTGATCTGGTCGAGGGGGTAGGTCGTGATGAGGCGGTCGAACGGGAAGCGGTCCTGCCGCCACAGCTCGATCAGCTTCGGGATGAACGTCTGCGGGACGGCGTCGCCCTCGATGATGCCCTTCACTGTCCGACCCATGAGCAGCAGGTTCGCGTCCAGGGTGTACTCGGCGGCGCCGACGCCGACGAGGCCGCAGACGCCGGTCGTGCGCAGCGACGCGACCGCCGTCGCGACGACCGCAGGGACGGCGGTGGTGTCGAACGAGTACTGGACGCCCTCGCCGCCGGCGAGCGCCCGGATCTGTCCGGCTATGTCGTCGTCCGCCCCGTTCAGGACGTGGGTGGCGCCGAGTTCGCGGGCCAGGTCGAGCCGCGACTCGTGCAGGTCGACCGCGACGATCGTGGCGGCGCCGGCGACCCGCGCGGCCATCACGGCGGACAGCCCGACCGCGCCCGCACCGAACACCGCGATGCTGTCCCCGGCGCGGACGCCAAGGGAGATCAGCACCGAGCCCGCGCCCGTCTGGACGCCGCAGCCGAGCGGCCCGAGCTGCTCGATCGGGACGTCGCGCGACACCGGCACCACGTTGCGGACGGTCCCGAGCGCGTGGCTCGCGAACGACGACTGCCCGAACCAGCGGGTGTGGACGGCCTCGCCGTCGGCGGTGGTCGCGCGCGGCCGTCCGTCCAGCGGCATGGCGAGCATGTTGAGCGCCATCATCTGCGGGCAGGCGCCGGGGTTGGCGGCATGGCAGTTGTCGCACGTCCCGCACGAGTCGAACGACATGACCACGTGGTCGCCGACGGTGAGGCCGGTGACGTCCGGGCCGACCGCCTCGACCATGCCCGACCCCTCGTGGCCGAGCACGACGGGCTTGCCGACCAGGTCGCCCGGCACGCGGCCGAGCATGTCGGTGTGGCACATCCCGGTGCCCGCGATCTTGACGAGGACCTCGCCGGGGCCGGGGTCGGCCAGGTCGAGCGACTCGATCGTGTAGGGGGCGTCTGCGGCGCGCAGCACCGCGGCGTTGATCTGCACCAGGGATTCCTTCAGGCGATGGAGTAGCGGATCGGGAGGCGCTTCAGGCCGCCGACGAAAGTGGTCGCGATCCCTTCCGGAGTTCCGGCGATCTCGATGGAGCGGAGGCGCGGCAGGAGTTCCTCGAAGAACGCGCGGATCTCCATGCGGGCGAGTGCCGCGCCGAGGCAGTAGTGGACGCCGAACCCGAACGCGAGATGCTTGTTCGGGTCGCGGCCGACGTCGAACCGGAAGGGGTCGTCGAAAACGTCCTCGTCCCGGTTCGCGGACGGGTAGGAGAGCAGGACGGCGTCGCCCTCGCGAATCGCCACTCCGCGCAGTTCGTAATCCTGGTTCGCGGTCCGCATGAACTCCTTGACGGGCGTCACCCAGCGGATCATCTCGTCCACCGCGAACGGCATCAGCTCGGGCTTGTCGCGGAGGCGTCCGAGCTGGTCGGGATGCTCGATGAGCGCCCGCAGGCCACCGGAGATCGTCGCGCTCGTGGTGTCGTGGCCGGCCGTCGCGACGATGACGTAGTAGGACGCGGTGTCGAAGTCGTTCAGCGGCTCGCCGTCGACCCGGGCGTTCGCGATGGCGGACGCGAGGTCGTCCGTCGGGTTCTTGCGGCGCGCGTCCGTCAGCTCCTGGAAATAGGCGAAGAAGTCGAGCAGGACCTGGAGTTTCTCCTCATTGGACGCGCCGCGCTGGAACTCGTCGTCATCGCCGCCGAAAAGCTCCTGCGTCAGCTTCAGCATGCGGCCGAAGTCGCTCTCGGGAAGGCCGAGCAGCGACAGGATGACGTACAGCGGGAAATGGACGGCGACCTCCTGGGCGAAGTCGCATTCGCCGCCGAGGTCGACCATCCGGTCGACGTAGCGTTTCGCCAGTTCCTTGATGCGCGGCTCCAGGGCCCGCATCGCGCGCGGCCGGAACCAGTCCGCGCCGATCGCCCGGATGACCCGGTGGTCGGGGTCGTCCATGTGGATCAGCGTGCGCAGCGCGATGCCCTGCTCGGCCCGCTGCCGGTTCAACTCGTCGAACTCGGCGGTGCCGAGCAGCGGGCGCGGCGCGTTCAGGAAGATCTGGTGGTTGCGCTCGACCTCCAGGACGTCCTCGTTCTTGGTGATCGCCCAGAACGGGGTGTAGTCGGGGGCGTCCACCCAGTGCACCGGCGACTCACGGCGCAGCAGCGCGAGCGACTCGTGGAACCGCCGGTCGTCCGCATAGGCCTTCGGGTCGGCCAGGTCTAGGCCCGCCCGCTCCACGGTCAGCGTCATCGCTCCGCTCCTTGATCGTGACTGCCGCCACCCAGGAACCTACGGGCCCGAATCCGGTTCGGTCAACGTGCAGCGTTTCCGACCAACGCTTTCAGACAATGCTCCCCTGCGTCGTCCCGTTCGCCGGTTCAGCCGCCGGTTCGGCCGCCGGTTCGGCCGCCGGTTCGGCCGCCGGTTCGGCCGCCGGTTCGGTCGCCGGTTAGATGTCGGTGAAGTCGCCGTGGCGGCCGTGGCCGTCCGCGAAGCGGGCGGCACCCTCGATGGCGTCGCCGAGCGAGCCGATCCCGTACCGGTACTCGATGGCGATCGCCTCGTCCTCGTCGCGCCCCTCCGCGTCCAGCGCGGACATGCGGTCGTTGCGCAGGCAGGTCTGCGGGAACCCGGCCAGCTCCGCGGCGAGCGCCTCGGCGGCCTCCCGCGACGTGCCCGCCGGGACGAGCCGGTTCGCGAGGCCGATCTCGAACGCCTCCCTCCCGCCGACGGGACGTCCGGTGAGGATGAGGTCCATCGCGCGGCTCGTGCCGATCAGCCGCGGCAGCCGGACCGTGCCGCCGTCCACGAGCGGGACGCCCCAGCGGCGGCAGTAGACCCCGAACGTCGCGTCCTCCTCCACGACCCGGAGATCGCACCAGAGGGCCAGTTCCATCCCGCCGGCGACCGCGTGTCCGGCGACGGCCGCGATCACCGGCTTGGACAGCCGCATCCGCGTGCAGCCGAGCGGGCCGTCCGCCGGGGGCGGGTCGACGCGCGGGCTGTGCTCGGTGCCGATCGACTTCAGGTCGGCGCCGGAGCAGAACGTGCCGCCCTCGCCCCACAGGACGGCGACGCTCGCGCCGTCGTCCGCGTCGAACGCGCGGAACGCGTCGGCCAGCTCGCGCGCCGTCGTCCCGTCCACGGCGTTCCGGGTCTCGGGACGGGACATGATCACCGTCGTAACGGCCCCGTCCCGCTCAATCCGCACCGCCACGCGACCTCCAACCATCGATGAACGCCAGCGGTCCACCGCCCTCCGTTGACCTGCGGCGTGTTGTTGTTATGAGCGCGTCGAAAACAACAACACGCCGCAGGTCAACGAAATCGGTGGACCGGGCGACGT
>NZ_JBEYTW010000136.1:0-20469 GCF_040643275.1 Spirillospora sp. NPDC047418 | reverse complement strand
GGCCCCCTAGGTTTTGCCCGCCTATTCGTGTCGGGGGGCCCCCCCCCCCGCGGGGGCGGGTGCGGCCGCCGCTAAGGGAACAGGCGTTCCAGGACTTCGGCCACGCCGTCGTCGTCGTTGCTGGACGTCTTGTGCGTCACCGCCGCCAGCACCAGCGGGTGCGCGTTCGCGACGCCGTAGGACGTCCCCGCCCAGGTGAGCATCGGCAGGTCGTTGGGCATGTCGCCGAACGCGGTGACGTCGTCGGCGACGAGCCCGTGCCCGGTGCAGAGCGCGGCGAGCGCGCTGGCCTTGGTGACGCCGAGCGCGCTCATCTCCAGCAGCCCCCGCCCGGACGAGTGCGTCACCGTGACGAGGTCGCCGACCGCCTGCACCGCCTTCTCCGACAGCGTGTCCGGGTCGGCGTCGGGGTGGAAGGCGAGCAGCTTGGTACCGGGCCGCGTGACGAGTTCGTCGGCGTCCACGACGAGCCCGCCGAAGTCCTTGGCGTCCCAGCGGCCGAGCATGTAGCTGCGCTCGAAGTAGAACCCGGTCGGGTGCTCCACCGCGAACCGCAGTTCGGGCGCGATGCCGCGCAGCCGCCCGACGGCCTCCGCGATCACCTCCGGCGGGATCTCCCGGGTCTCCAGGATCGTCTCGGTGTGCAGGTCGTACACGACGGCGCCGTTGGCGCAGATCGCGACGCCGTGGTGGTCGACGGCCGCGGCGATGTCGGTCATCCAGCGCGGCGGCCGGCCGGTGACCATGACGAGCATCGACCCGGCCCGCTCGACCCGGGCCAGGGCCGCGACCGTCCGGGCGGAGATCGTCCCGTCGGAGCGCACGATCGTGCCGTCGAGGTCAGTGGCGATCACGCGCGGCGAAGACTGGGTCATGTCACCTTCCTGGGCAGATGCCACAAACCATAAGCGAAGCCGCCGACACCGCGACCTTGGGCCTGGACTGATCACCCGTTCCGGGTTGAAGATTCTTCACGTTCCTAGTCGCGTGGAAGGTCTTCCATGGTCGCCAGAACCCCCCGACTGGCGTCGGCAGCCCTCGTGGGCGCCCTCGTGCTCAGTCCGCTCACCGTCCCCGTGCAGGCGTCGGCGGCACCCCTCGCCGCGCCCGCCCGCGCAGCCGCCTACGCGTCCGCGTCCGTCCAGGTCGACGGCGCCGTCAACGTCCGCGACGTGGGCGGCTACACGACCGCCGACGGACGCCGTGTGCGGTCCGGCGTCGTCTACCGTTCCGCGTCCCTCAGCGACGTCACGCCCGCCGGCGTCGCCCAGCTCGGACGGCTCGGGCTCACCGCGTCCGTCGACTTCCGTTCCGGCCTCGAAGTGATGCTGGACGGCTCCGACCGACTCCCCTCGGGCGCCGCGCCGGTCGCCGCGCCGATCGACGTCGTCTCGCTCACGCTGCTGGAGTTGATGCCGGACGTCCTCAAGGCGATCCTCGCCGACGACAAGCCCGGCGAGTTCATGGCGCTCACCTACCGAGGCTTCGTCCACGACCCCGCGTCGCGCAAGCAGTTCGCGGACACGCTGCGGCGCATCGCGTCCGGGCAGGGCGCCGTCCTCTACCACTGCACCGAAGGCAAGGACCGGACGGGCGTGATGACCGCCATCCTGCTGAGCCTCCTCGGTGTGGACAAGGCGCAGGTGTACGACGACTATCTGCACTCCAACAAGGAACTCGCCGCCAAGAACGAGAAGGAACTCGCCCAACTCGCCGAGTACGGCATCGACCCGGCGCTCATCGAACCCCTCCTGACCGTCCGCGCGTCCTACCTGGACGCCGCGTTCGACCAGATCCACCGTGACTACGGGACGTTCGACGCGTTCCTCACCCAGGGCCTCGGCATAGACGCCGCCACCCAGCAGACCCTCCGCACGCGCCTCTTGCAGTAGACGCGAACGGGGCCCGTCCCACGGCAGGACGGGCCCCGGCTACGTGAGCGAACGTCAGCGCTTCACCGGCTCCAGGACGTCCAGGCCCAGGAACTTCTGCAGCGCCTCGGGGACGCGCACCGAGCCGTCCGCCTGCTGGTGGTTCTCCAGGATCGCCACCATCCAGCGGGTCGTCGCGAGCGTGCCGTTCAGCGTCGCGACCGGCTGGTTCCTGCCGTCGGCGTCCTTGGACCGCACCGACAGGCGGCGCGCCTGGAACTCGGTGCAGTTCGACGTCGAGGTGACCTCGCGGTAGGTGCTCTGCGTCGGCACCCACGCCTCGCAGTCGTACTTGCGGGCCGCGCTGGAGCCGAGGTCGCCCGCCGCCACGTCGATCACCCGGTACGGGAGCTCGACCTTGGCGAGCATCTCCTTCTCCCAGTCCAGCAGCCGCAGGTGCTCGGCGTGCGCCTCGGCCGGGTCGCAGTAGGAGAACATCTCCACCTTGTCGAACTGGTGGACGCGGATGATGCCGCGGGTGTCCTTGCCGTAGGAGCCGGCCTCGCGGCGGAAGCACGACGACCACGCCACGTACCGCCGCGGCAGCTCGTCGATGATCTCGTTCATGTGGTACGCGGCGAGCGGCACCTCGGACGTCCCGACCAGGTACAGCTCGTCCGCCGGGAGCTGGTACACCTCGGCGGCGTGCGCGCCGAGGAACCCGGTGCCCTCCATCGCCTCCGGCTTCACCAGCACCGGCGGGTACATGGGGACGAACCCGTTCCCGATCGCCGTCTCCATCGCGAGGTTCAGCAGCGCGTACTGGAGCCGCGCGCCGACGCCCGTCAGGTAGTAGAACCGCGCGCCCGACACCTTCGCGCCGCGCTCCATGTCGATGGCGCCGAGGCTCTCGCCGAGTTCGAGGTGGTCCTTCGGCTCGAACTCGAACGCCGTCGGCTCGCCGACGTGCTCCAGGACGACGAAGTCCTGCTCGCCGCCGGGCGGGGCGCCCTCCTCGATGAGGTTCGGGACGCCCTTCAGCACGGCGTCGAGTTCCCCGCCGAGCCGGTCGGCCTCCGCCTCCAGCTCCTTGACCTGCTGCGACAGCTCCTTCGCGCGGGCGAGCAGCGCGTCCCGCTCGTCGCCCTTGGCCTTGGAGACCGACTTGCCGAAACTCTTCTGCTCCGCCCTGAGCTGCTCGAACGACGTCAGCGCCGAGCGGCGCCTCCCGTCCAGGTCGAGCAGCCGGTCGACGACGGCGTCATCCTCACCGCGGGCGCGCTGCGACACGCGCAGCCGCTCCGGATCCTCTCGAAGAGCTCGCAGGTCAATCACAGACCCGAGGCTACCGGTCCGGCCCCGTTTCCCGCGCGCGCATAACCGCGCTTCTACCGGACGCCGCTCGCCAGCAGCGCGTGCGCGGGCAGCGCCACCTTGCCGCCGTCCACCCCGTAGTCGGCGATGATCGTGTCGTAGGCGTCCTTGATCAGGGCGACGGTCTCCGGATCCTGCCGGCCGACGATGACGCCGTTGGTGCCGACCCGTGACAGCGCGCCCGTCTCCCACCACTCCTCCGGGTCGACGACGTGCTCCCAGGTCACCTCCTCGACCGCGACGTCGGTGAGCCCGGCGTCGGCGACCAGCCGCCGGAACGCGACGGCCTCGCCGTACTGGACGAACGGCGACTCGGGGATGTCGTCGGGCCACGCCACCCCGGCCTGCTCGATCGCCTCCCGGACGATCCCGAGGGCCCCGCTGCCCGGCATCACCCAGCAGGACAGCGCCAGCCCCCCGCCGGGCCGCAGCACCCGCCGCAGCTCGCCGATCGCCGCGCCGGGGTCGCCGACGTGGTTGATGACGAAGTTCCCGGCGACCGCGTCGAACGACCCGTCGCCGAACGGCACCTCCGGCAGGACGGCGACCCGCACGTCCAGGCCGGGGACGTTCCGTCCGGCGGTCTCCGCCATGCTCGCCTCGGCGTCCATCGCCGACACCTCGGCGCCGCGCCGCACGGCCTCCCGCGACACGAACCCGGGGCCGGTGCCGACGTCGAGGAAGCGCGTCCCGGCGGTCACTCCGGCCGCGTCCAGCAGCGGACCGACCAGATAACGGGTGAGCCGGGCGAACCCCCGCTCGTACGCGGGGGCCCGCCCGGCCCACAGTTCCCGCTCGTAAAGATCGAAATCCTTGCCCACCAGGGCAGCCTACGTCAGCGCACGTCCACGTAGTCGTCCCGGTAGGTCTTGGCATAGCTGGTCGCGGTGCCGCTGTAGGCACGCCATGTGCCGTCCCTGGACGCCTTGAACCCCTTGCGGAAGGTGCCGTTCTTGTTGGTCTTCTGCGAGCCCATGTAGACCCACTTGGACGAGCCCTTGGGCAGGAAATAGAACTTGATCTTCTTGGACGCGTAGGGCTTCCACTTGTCGGTCTGCCGGTAGAGCGTCCCCATCACGGTGATGGTGCGCCCCTTCTTCACCGGCTCCGGGGCCGCGTTGAAGTCGAAGATCCGCGTGCGGTACCTGACATCGATGTAGTCGGTGCCGCTGACGGACGGCTCGCTGGAGCTGTCCCGGAGGACGACCAGGCGCCAGTACCCGTCGCGGTCGGCGCGGCCCTGGACGTCGAACGTTCCGTCGCGCCAGACACCGACGGCGCCCTTGGCGCTCCACTTCTTCCGGTCGGTGGAGAACTGGAGCTGCACGGACGCGGTCCCTGGGGCACCGACCCAGCGGCCGTCGGCCAGCTTGTTCATCACGCGCCCGTACCCCGTGACCATCTCGCCCTTGCCCACGGGCTCAGGTCCCGCGTTCCCGCCGGTGATGGCCGTCCGGTACGCGACCTCCCGGGGCTGGGCGTGCGCTTCGGACCCGATGTAGAGGTGGTAGTCGTGAGCCTGAACGTCCCGGTCTCTCGCGAACTGCGCCGACCACGTGCCGTCCTCGGTGACGGTCACCTTCGCGCTGTAGTCGCCGGCGGCGTCGGTCGTCGGGGTCGCGACCGTCTTCGCGTCGCCGCCGGTCGCCGGGGCGAACTGGAGGGTGACCTTCTTGCCCGCCACCGGCCCCCAGGCGCCCTGCCGGTCCTCCCGCTCGAGGCGCCCGCTGACGGTGACCTGGTCGCCCACGATCAGGCGGTCGGGCACGCTCACCGTGAGCCGGGTGACAAGCATCCGCATGAAGACCGGAAGCACCGCGCTCGTGGTGGGCCGGTAGAGGAAACCCCCGGTATAGCGGAAGTACGCGTCGCCCGACCAGGTGAAGTCGACGGTTCCCCGTGCCGAGCCGTCCGCTCCGGTGATCGCCGGGTCGGCCCCGTTCCCGCCGGACAGGATCAGCCCGGCGCCCTGCACCGGTGCCAGGTCACCGTCGGCGGTACGGCTCATCAGACGTCCGCTGTAGGTGACCTCGGGGTGGTCGGCGTCCACGACGTTCGGGGTGACCTTGAAGTCGGTGATCACCGTGTCGAGGCCGTTGTCGATCGTGGTGCGCTTCTTGACCAGGAGGGTCCGGTCGGCGTTGGTCAGCTCGATGTCGACCCACCAGCGGCCCTGGCCGACCGCGACCGCGGACTTCGTCCGCCACACGCCGTCCACCGCGGTGCCTTCGACCAGTTCGAAGTCGTCCGCCGTGAGCGTCTCCGCCGGGCCGCCCGGGTACGCGCGCACGACGGCGCGCACCTTCGTGATGTCGATGTTCGAGTCGGCCGTCACCTCGAGCTGCGTCGCGACGCCGGGCGTCAGGACGCGGACGGCGCGCACCCGCAGGTACTGGGCCGCCGCGGTCGCGGGGACGGACGCCAGGGCCAAGGTCGTGATCACGACCGTGAGCAGGGCGACTAAGCGGCGCACGAAACCTCCATGGTCAGGTCCTTCCGGGGGATGGCGATCAGTTCACGTCGACGTAGTCGAGGCGGGACGTGGCTCCCAGGTAGCCGGAGGTCTCCTTGTAGACCAGCTTCCACGTCCCGTCCTCGGACGCCTTGAAGGTCGTGCGGTACCAGCCGTCGGCACCGGTCTGACCCGCCGCCACCTGCCGCCACCCGGCGTCGCCCTTCGGGTCGAAGAACACGTACACGGGCGCGTGCGGCCCGGGACCCTGCACCCCGTTCTTGTCCCGGTGGAGAATCCCCTTGACCGTGATCGTTGCGCCCTTCTTCACGGGCTCGGGCGAGGCGTTGTCGTCGGTCCACCACGTCCGGAACTTGACGTCGACGTGGTCGGCGTTGCTCACCGACGGGATCACGAGGTAGCCGTCGTCATCGGGGACGATCACCCGCCAGTAGCCGTCCACCTGGGCCGGCACGCCGAAGTCGAAGGTGCCCTCGCTGACCGACTGCGTGGCCTTGGTCTGCCACGTCGTCCCGTCGGTGGAGAACTGCAGCCGGGCCGTGGCGGCGGTCGCGGGCGCCGTCGTACCGTCCGCCATCGTGAACAGGACGTTCCCGTACGCCCGCAGGGTGCTGCCCTGGCCGACCGGCTCCGGCGCCGCGTTGAACCCGGTGATGGTGGTCCGGTGCGTGACCTGGCGGATGGTGGCGGGGCCGGCGTTGGACGACACGTAGCCGTAGTAGTCGTCCGGCCGGTTGACCGGGTCGTTCGCGAAGTCGATGTTCCATGCCCCGGCGACGGTGATCAGCGCCTGGAAGCTGTAGTCGCCGTTGGCGTCCGTGACCGGGGTGGCGATCGTGCGCCAGTCCCCGTCGGTCGCGGGGTCGAACTGGAGGTCGAGCTGCTTGCCCGCGAGCGGCCCCCAGGCACCGTCGCGGTCCTGCCGTTCGAGCTTCCCGGTCACCGGCACCCGGTCGCCGACGATCAGCTGCTCCGGCAGGTTCATCGTCAGCCGGGTCTTGAGGCGCTGCTTCGTGACGCGCACCTCCGCACTCTTGGACGGCCGGTAGAGGAAGGCGCCGCCGTACGACAGGGTGGCGTCGGCCGACCTGACGAAGTCGCTGGTGCCCTCGGCGCGGCCGTCCGCGCCGGTGACCGCCGTGGCCTCATGCCCGTCGGATGCCGCGAGGCGCAGCGTGGCCCCCGCCACCGGGCTGAGCGTGCCGTCGGCGGCGCGGCTCATCAGCCGTCCCCGGAAGACGACCGCGGTGTTCTCCGCGTCGACCGTCGTCGGGGTGAGTTCGACGTCGTCGAGCACGGTGTCGAGCCCGTTGTCGATGATCACGCGCTGAGGCCACAGGTGGGTGTCCTCCGTCGTGGTCAGCTCGACGTCCACCCACCAGCGGCCCTGATCGACCGTGACCGCGGACTTCGTCCGCCAGACACCGTCCCGCACCGTCCCTTCGACCAGCTCGAAGTCGTCGACGCTGAGCGTCGTCGGGGAGCCCTTCAGGTACGCGTACACGACGGCGCGCACCTTGGTGATGTCCGCGATGCCTTCGGCCGCCACTTCGATCTGCGTCGTGGCCGCGCCGGGAGACAGGATCCGGACGTCATTGATCCGCGCCGACACGGCGGCGGCCTCCGCCGGCACGGAGGCGAGCGAGAATGTCACGGCGAGGGCCGTCAGCAGGGCGATTAACCGGCGCACCTGGAACCTCCATCGTCAAGTCCATCCAGGGGTCAGCGGACGTGCCACTGATTGCTGGTGTGGAGATGACGTTCAAGATCCACTAGCGGTTTACCGGCTCCGGCCGACCGGACGGTCACATTTGTGTTACCTGGGCGAAGGGTCGTCCTTCGGGACGGCGCAGGTGTCGTCGGTGCACGCGGCATCGTCATCACCGAACGTCGTCAGCGCGGGGTTGGCCTCCGCCCACGCCTTGTCGAGGACCTGCGCGAACGTCTCGGTGGGCTGGGCGCCCGAGACGCCGTAGCGGCGGTCGATGACGAAGAACGGGACGCCGGTCGCGCCGATGTCGCGTGCCGCGCGCTGCTCGGCGTCCACGTCCGAGGCGAACCGGCCGGACGTGAGCACCTCGCGCGCCTCGTCGGCGTCCAGGCCCGCCTCCGCCACGACCTCCACCAGGGAGTCGTGGTCGAAGACCGAGCGGCGGTCGGTGAAGTGGGCCTTGAAGAGGGCCTCGACGACCGCGTCCTGCACGCCGTGCTCCGCCCCGAGGTGGATCAGCCGGTGCGCGTCCTCGGTGTTGCCCGAACGGCCGCCCTCCAGGTGGTACTCCAGGCCCACCCCGGCCGCGCGCTCCACCATCTGCCGGTTCATCTCGACGGCCCGCTCGCGCGTCATGCCGTACTTCTCCGCCAGCATCTCCGCCGTGTCGACGGTCTCGCCGGCGGGGAACGACGGGTCCAGCTGGAACGACCGGTGCACGACCTCTACCCGGTCGCGGTGGTCGAAATTCTCCAGCGCCTTCTCGAAATGCCGCTTCCCGATGTAGCACCAGGGGCAGACGACATCGGACCAGATCTCAACTCGCACGGGGGCACCCTTTCTTCAGTGTCACCCGCATGCAACACGCGCCGGGCCGGTTCTGTTTCAGGACGGGCGGCCGGTGCGAATGGAGGTCAGCCAGGAAGCGGCCTCGGTGAAGTCGGTGTCGCGGGTGCCGCGGCGGATCTCCGGCCGGACGCCGTCGGCGCGCGGGTAGGACCCGACGAAGCGGAGGTCGGCGCAGACGCGGCGCAGGCCCATCATGGCCTCGCCGACGCGGGGGTCGGAGACGTGGCCCTCGAAGTCCATCCAGAACAGGTAGGAGCCGAGGCCGGCGCCGGTCGGACGCGACTGGATCAGCGTCAGGTTGATCCCGCGCACGGAGAACTCGGTCAGGATCTCCAGCAGGGCGCCCGGGTGGTCCTCGCCGATGAACGCGACGACGGTCGTCTTGTCCGTGCCGGTGGGGGCGGGCGGCGGGCCGGGGCGGTGCAGGACGACGAAGCGGGTGACGGCGTCGGCGACGTCGTGGATGTCCTCGGCGAGGACCGACAGCCCGTAGCGGGCGGCGGCGAACGAACCGGCGAGCGCGGCGTCGTAGTGGCCGTCGGCGACGTGCTGGGCGGCCTCCGCGTTGGACGTGGCGGCGCGCCATTCGGCGTGCGGGACGTTCTCCAGCAGCCAGCGGCGGCACTGCGGCTGCGCGATCGGGTGGGACGCGACGGTCTTGATGTCGTCCAGCGCCGTGCCGGGGCGGACGAGCAGAGCGAACGACACCGGCAGGGTGATCTCGCCGACGATCTGGAGGGGCTCGCCGGTGGCCAGCTCGTCCAGCGTGGTGGGGACCGAGCCCTCGACCGAGTTCTCCAGCGCGACGACGGCCGTGTCGGCCTCGCCGTTGCGGAGGGTCTCCAGGACGGCCGGGACGGTCGCGCACGGGACCTGCTCGGCCGCGGCGGCCCCCGGGAGGGTCAGCAGCGCGGCCTCGGTGAACGTGCCCTGCGGACCCAGGTAGGCGTAGCGCGCTGGCCTGTCGTCTGCGGTCACGAGAGTCCCCCGGGGCGAGTGGTGTGTGGAAACACGCCGAGTTTACTTCCCGGCGGGTAAAGCCCGTGCTCCCCCGTGGCGTGTCAGGCGCGGGCGGAGCTGCGGTCGCCGCTGCCGAAGTCGGCGAGCGGGTCGTCCAGCGACACGACCGGGCCCTTGCCGAGCCGGGCCGCGCGCAGCGCGTGGCTCTCCTCGGGGGAGAGCGTCTCGACCGAGTGCCCGGCCTGGACGGCCTTGGCGTACGTCCGCGTCTCGGTGCGCCCGTTGATGGAGCTGACGACGACCCCGTCCCCGACCGCGTTGATCAGGGCGAGGGAGAAGGACCGGTGCCCGGACATCTCCTTCAGCGCGTCGTAGTGGACGATGGCGAGGTCGCGCAGCGCTCGCTCGTCGACCGATCCGCTGGCGACCTGGAGCTGGCGCCTGAGCATTTCCCCGCACTCGTCGACGACCTGGTTCACCCGGTTGTGCGCGACCACCGCGATGGACAGCCCCGCAACACCGGCGACCAGGCCCGCTACGGCCACCGCGACTAGCATCACGGGGCGAGCGTACCCACCTCGGCCTTCGGTTGCGAAGGATCCCCCCGTTCTACGTCCGGTTTCACCCTTTTGACCAGCCAGGTTCCGAGCACCGCCATGGCCGCGAGCGCGGCGAGACCGAACGAGTCGCGCAGGACCTGGCCCCCGAATTCCGCCAGTACGGAGTGCTCCGGGCCGATCCAGTTGCGTCCCCACCACGGCAGCGGCCACAGGAACAGGAACCAGGTGCCGAACGCGATCAGACATCTTCGCGTGTCCCGCCCGTCACCGACCAAAGCCCCGATGACCGCGATCATCCAGACAAGGTGGTGGATCCACCCCACCGGGGACAACACGACCGACAGCAGCCCGACGATCGCGACGCCGCCGAGCAGCAGGCTCGACGCGGCGACCGGCTCGGTGGCCGCCAGCTCGTCGGCCGCCAGGGTGACGCGGCGCGCCCACCGGAAGCCGGCCCAGGCGACGATCAGCGCGAGGACGAGCCACACCAGCGTCCGCACCGGGCCCTCGTCGAAGATCCGCGCGACGATCCCGTTGATCGCCTGGTTGGTGGTGCCGTCGACCGCGCCCGTCCGGTCGCCGCCCTGCAGCAGCGCGCCGAACCAGTAGGCGGACGAGTCGGCGGGCAGCAACGCGAACCCGGCGAGCGTCGCCGCGGCGGCGGTGAGGACCGCGTTGACCAGTGCGTCCCGCCGCCCGGTGAGCAGGAAGTAGATGAGGAAGACGCCCGGCACCAGCTTGATCGCGACGGCGAGGCCGATGAGCGCGCCGCGCGGCCAGCGGGGCGTGCGGGCGCAGCAGTCGGCGAGGCACATGGCGAGCAGGAACAGCCCCACCTGCCCGAAGCGGACCTGGTCGCGGACGGGGTCGAGCCAGGCCATCGCGGCGAACAGCACACCCGCGGTGAGCGGCGCCCAGCGGCCGGTCCGGCGGATGAGGTCGCGGAAGGCGTACCAGACCACGATCGCCAGCGAGACGTAGATCAGCACGACCCACGTCCACTGCGCGGCCCGCCAGGGCAGCAGCGTGAACGGGACGGCGAGCGCGGCGGCGAACGGCGGGTAGGTGAACGGCAGCAGCTGCGGCGGCTGCGTGAGGAACTCGTACAGCGGCGCGCCGCGCAGCACCGCGAGGCCGCCCTCCCGGTACACCTCGAGGTCGACGAGCCGCTGGTCGGGCGGGTTGCCGAGCCACCGGGCCACGATCGGCGCGACCGCGAGCACGGCGATGACCGCCCCGGCGCAGCCGAGCAGCCGGCGCAGGCGTCCGTCCCGGGCATCGCCCGCCTGTCGAGCCATCGAACCGTCCACAGCCGCAGGATATGGCCCCTGCACAGTGGTGGGCCTCTTGTAGCCTGATCGCCATGATGCCCCGGGGAACGAAGATCGTTGTGTTCCTCGCGACCCTCGCCGCGGTGCTGACCGGGGTTCTCGGCTGGGCCCCCGCGCAGGCGGCCGCCCCCGCGGACGCCCGCGCGCACGCGGGCGCCGCGGCCACCGGTCGCGTGGTGATCGTCGGGGTGCCGGGGCTCATGTGGAGCGACATCACCCGGGAGGGCACCCCCGCGCTGTGGGGCCTGGCGGGGGACGGGGCGGCGGCGGGCCTCAGCGTCCGGACGACCCGCGTCAACACCTGCCCCACCGACGGCTGGCTGTCGGTATCGGCGGGGCAGCGGTCGCGGCTGCCGCACGGCGACTGCGCGCTGCCGGCCGCGCCGATCCTGCCCGGCCAGGACTCCCCCACCGGCCCGCCGCCGCCGGGCGGCGCGATCGCCGCCGGCTGGCCGGCCATCAAGAGCGACAACGCGGGCACCAACTACCACGCCGAGATCGGGCTGCTCGGCGACGCCGTGCAGAAGGCGGGCGGCTGCACGCTGGCGGTCGGCCCCGGCGCGGTGTTCGGCGTCGGCAACGGCGGCGGCCGGGTGGACCGCTACGCCGCCTCCCCCGACAAGGTCACCGCCGCCGACTGGGCGCGCTGCCCGCTCGCGGCGGTCGACGTCGACGACCTGTTCCGCGCGTACATCGACGCGGGCGTCGACCCGCACGGCGACCAGGTCCTGCTGTCGGACGGCAAGCGCGCCGCCGCGGCGGCCGCCGCCGACCGGCGGGTCGCGCAGGTCGTCAAGGGCGTGCCGCAGGGCACGACCATCCTGCTCGCGGGGCTGTCGGACATCGGCACCGTCCCGCATCTGCGCGTCGCCATCGCGGCGGGCGACGGGTACGCGCCGGGCTTCATGACCTCCAGCGCCACCCGGCAGGAGGGCCTGGTCACGCTCACCGACGTCACCGCGACGACGCTGAAGCTGCTCCGGCTGCCGCAGCCGAAGCAGGCCGTCGGCTCGGTGTGGAAGGCGCAGCCGTCGAAGGCGTCCACGCTGGAGCGGGTCGAGGCGCTCGTGGACGAGGACGTCGCCGCGCAGGCGATCCGCAGCGTCCAGACGTCGTTCTACTGGGTGCTGTTCGCGACGCAGCTCGTCCTGTACGGGATCGCGGTGCTCGCGCTGCGGCGCCTCGGCGGCGACCGCCGGTCGCGGGCGCGGATACTGGGCGGCACGCGGGTGATAGCGCTGCTGGGCGGGGCGGCGCCGGGCGCGTCGTTCCTCGCCGGGCTGCTGCCGTGGTGGCGGGCCGAGCATCCGACGCCGGTACTGATCTGCACCGTGCTCGGCTTCGCCGGGCTATTGACGGGCGTGGCGCTCGCCGGCCCGTGGCGGCGCTCGGTGGTCGTCCCCGGCCTGGTGCTCACCGGGGTGACCACCACCGTCCTCGCGCTGGACGTGATGACGGGCTCGAACCTCCAGCTCAACACCCTGATGGGGTACACGGCACTGGTCGCGGGCCGGTTCTACGGCTTCGGCAACCAGGCGTTCTCGCTGTTCGCGGTCGCCGCGATCCTGACGGCGGCGTGGCTGACCGAGTGGCCGCTGCGGCAGGGCCGCAAGGCGGTCGCGGTCGGGATCGTCGCCGTGATCGGAGTGCTCGCCGTCCTGGTGGACGGGCTGCCCGCGTTCGGCAGCGACTTCGGCGGCGTGCTCGCGATCGTCCCGGCGTTCGCGATGCTCGGCCTGATGGTCGCCGGGCAGCGGGTCTCGGCGCCGCGGCTCGGGATCTTCTTCGTGGCGGGCGCCGCGATCGTGCTGTTCATCTCCTACCTGAACGCGCAGAGCGCGAACCCGACCCACCTCGGCCGGTTCTGGCAGGACCTCATGGACGGCGACGCCTGGGGGATCGTCACCCGCAAGTTCAACGCGATGCTGAACAGCCTCGGGTACTGGCCGTACACGCTCGCGGTCGCCGCCGCCGTCGTGTTCCTGTTCTTCGTGCTGGCGCGGCCGACGCGCTGGCGGGTGTCGCTGCTGCAGGGCGCCTACAAGCACAGCCGGTCGATGCGCCCGGCGCTGATCTGCGCGCTGGCCGTCGGCGTCATCGGCACGCTGGTGAACGACTCCGGTGTGGTGATCCTGTCGGTGGCGTTCAGCCTGGCGACCCCGCTGATGCTCGCGGCCGGGCTGCGGTCGCTGGAGATCGACCTGAGGAACGCAGACACGCCGCCACCAGCGCCGTCAGAATCGCGAGGAGCGTCCACGGGATCACCGTCGGCCTGACGACGGTGAACAGCCACTCCAGGTCGTCCGGCAGCCGGATGCGGGCGGGCGCGCGGGCCGGCAGGTAGGCGAGGCTGAGCGCGGCGGTGTGCGCGAGCAGGATCCAGTCGATCCGCGTCCAGGGGAGCAGCGCCAGCAGCGCCCAGCCGAACCCGTCGTACCAGGGCAGCGCGTAGGGGGCGACGAGCAGCCAGGCGAGGACGATCGCGGCGGCGAAGCGCCGCTGCCCCTCCCCCTCCTCCTCGGGCAGCGCCCGGACGAGCAGCAGGAACAGCACCAGCCCGAGCAGCATCGCGCCCGTCTTGATGATGTCGCGCTGCGAGCCCTTGCCGAGCGACTCGTCCAGCAGGTGCCAGGGGGTCGCGAACGACACCATGTTGCTCGCCTCGCGGACCTGGTCGAGCGCGTGCGGCCCGGCGAGCGCGTAGGAGGCCGCCGCGACGGCCACGGCCCCGGCGGCCAGCGCGGCGATGCGGCCGAGCGAGCGCCAGCCGCGCTCGCGGAGCAGCGTGAGGGCGGGTCCGCCGGCGACGAGGGCGGCCGGCAGCTTGATCGCGGCACCGGCCCCGGCGAGGGCGCCGGCGGCCAGCGCCCGCACCCATCCGGCGCGCTGCCCGAACACGGCGAGCGCGGCGACCATGGGGGCGATCGCGAGGACGTCGTTGTGCGCGCCCGCGATCAGGTGGAACAGCACGAGCGGGTTGCACGTCCACAGCAGGGCGGTGCGGAGCCGCCGGTCCTCCGATCTGGACGTCCGGTAGAGGATCAGCGCCGTCACCGCGAACGCGAGCACGTTCGCCACCGACATGACGAACACGGTCAGCCGCACGGAGTCGTCGCCGATCCACGCGGCGAGCGCCTGCTCGCCGGTCGCGATGGGCCCGTACACCGACGGCGTCGTCCGCCACTCCTCCGGGGCCCCGGCGACCGGGTCCCTGGACAGGTCGTCGGCGCTGGTCACGTACGGGTCGTGGCCGGTCGCCGCCATCCGCCCGTAGGAGGCGTAGTTCAGGTGGTCGGTGGACCCGATCGGCGGCATGCACATGAACGCGACCGCCGCCAGCAGCCCGGCGACCACCAGCGGCCGCGCCGGGACGCGCCACCCCTTGCGGACGGCGGCGAAGCACAGCCCGAGCCCGGCGGTGCTCGCGACGATCCCCGCGACCACCAGCCCGATCACCAGGTACGGCGACGGATGGGCGACCAGCGAGTACGGCGGCTGGCCCCGGGAGCCCTCCAGATCCGGCTCGAACACCGACGGGCCCAGCAGGGCGGTGCCGAGGAAGCAGGCGATGCCGACCCCGATGCCCCACAGCCCGCCCGTCCCGAGACGTCGGGTCACGGGCGGCTGCCGCGGATCCGGTGCAGGCGCCGCTCGACCGCCGGTTCGCGGACGGCGAGCGCCCGCGCCACGTCCCGGAACTGGCGGCCGCGGTGCAACTGGGCGCGCCAGTCGGTGCCGGTGGCCCGGTGCGCGAGCGGCACCTCCACCTCCCGCACCCGGAACCCCTGCCGCAGCAGGTCGATGCTGAGCGCCGTCTCCACCCCGAACCCGGCGGCGAGCGGCAGCGCCGCGTCGAACGCGGCGCGGGTGAGGCAGCGCTGGCCGTTGAGCGGGGCGTCCGGCTCCCAGCCGGTGGCGCGGCGGATGCCCTCGCGGGACAGCCGCACCACGAACCCGTGCCCGCCGAGCTTCACGGTCGTGCTGAACACCGCGACCGTCATGTCGGCGTCGCCGGCCCGGACGGGCTGCACGAGCGGCGCGGCGTCGCGGGCGGTGTCGGCGAGGTCGGCGTCGAGGAACAGCAGGTGGCGGGGCTGGTCGCGGCCGTCGTCCAGGAGCCGGGCCGCCTCGGCGCCGGTCTCCATCGCGGCGCCCTTGCCGCGGTTGCGGCTGTGCCGCACGACCCGTGCGCCGGCCTCGCGGGCCACCCGGCCGGTGCCGTCGGAGGAGCCGTCGTCGACCACCACGACCAGGTCGGCGCCGGGCAGTTCCCGCGCGGCCTCGACGGTGGCCGCGATGCGGTCGGCTTCGTCCTTGGCCGGGATGATCACCGCTACGTCCTGCATATCCGCGATGGTAGTCGGGGACGGGCCCGGACGGGCGCGCGGCGCGTCAGGCCACCGCGAACCGTTACCGCCGCGCCCGCGCGGCGACCCCCGAGGTTCACCCCCGCAGGCCGCCACCCGGTCGGTCGATCCGGCCGCCGGCCGGTCAGCCGGCGTCCAGCACCGGGGCCTTCTCCGTGACGGTGAAGACGGTGTCGAGCCCGGTGACCTGCAGGATCCGCCGGACGGCCGGGCGCGGGGCGGCGAGTTCCAGTGCGCCGCCCTGCTCCTTGAGCCGTTTCATGGCCGACAGCAGCACGTTCATGCCCGTCGAGTCGCAGAACTCGACGCCGCTCAGGTCGACCACGATGCGGGTGACCTGCTCGCGGAGCAGGCCCGCGAGAGCCGCCTGCAGCCTGGGTGCGGTGTACAGGTCCAGTTCGCCGGTCGCCGTAACGACGGCGTGACCTCCTTGAGACGCGGTCGAGACGTTTAGCTCCACGTGCGGCACACTATCTCGCGAACGGCGCAGGGGCCAGGCTGTTCGCCAAGTCCCCTGTGGCGTGGGCGTTTCCTGGGCGTGTCGGTGCCTTGCCAGCCCCATACGCTTTGCGAACTACGGAGGGTATTGTCGTGATTTCAGGTCTACGGCGGCCCGGGACCCGCCGCGCGATCTAGGCCGTTCGCGCCGCACGCGGGCCCGGAGTGAGAGAGGCTGAGCGGGTGCAACAGAAGGCCGATCCGAGAGAGACCCGGCTGCGCGAGCGCCTGGAGGCGATCCGGACCCGCTCGGCGAAGTCCAGCTCGTGGCGGACGTCCACCCAGGTGCTGTACAGGCTGGTGAACCGGAGCGGCTTCGTCCCCGTCCGGACGCGGCTGTCCCGCGAGGACCTCGCCTTCCTCGCCGGCGCCCGGGAGGAGGTCATCGCGTTCGCCGACCTCGGCGTCCGGCTGCTCGACCTGCACCGCCCGCAGGAGGCCGGCGGCATCACCAGCGACCCCGACCGGCCCATCCGGCGCTGCCGGGCCTGCATGTCCCGCTGGCCCTGCCCCACCTTCCGCACGATCTCCGACGCCATCGACACCTAGGCCGTGAGGGGGAGGCGGACCTCGAAGCGGCAGCCGGGGCCGTCGTTGGCGACGCCGATCCGCCCGGCGTGCGCCTCCACGATGCCGCGCGCGATCGCGAGGCCGAGGCCCGCGCCGCCGCCCGGGGTGCGGGCCGCCTCGCCGCGGAACGCGACGTCGAACACGCGCGGCAGGTCGTCCTCGGGGATGCCGCCGCACGCGTCGGCCACCGTCACCCGCGCCTCCCCGCCGCTCACCTCGCCGATGATCACGACGGCGCCGTCGCCCGGGGTGTGCCGGATCGCGTTGACGACGAGGTTGCGCAGCGCGCGGCCGAGCTCGCCCGCGTCCACCCGTACCGGCAGCCCCTCGCGGACGTCGCCGCGCAGCGTGACGCCCTTGGCGCGGGCGAGCGCCTCGGCGCCCGCGACCGCCTCCGCGACCAGGTCGGCGAGGCCGACGCGTTCGCGGGACAGGCGCAGCGCCCCCGCGTGGATCCGGGACAGCTCGAACAGGTCGTCCACCATCTCCGCGAGCCGCTCCACCTCCACGCGGATACGGCCGTGGTAGCGCTGGACGGTGTCGTCGTCGGCGACGACCTCGTCCTCCAGGGCCTCCGCCATCGCGCGCAGGCCGGCGAGCGGGGACCGCAGGTCGTGGCTCACCCAGGCGACCAGCTCGCGGCGGCTCGCCTCCAGGGCCTGCTCGCGCTCGTGGGAGGCGGCCAGCCGCGCGTAGGCGGCCGCCAGTTCGCGCGACAGCTCGGCCAGCTCCGCCGGGAGGCGCGCGGCCGGCGGCCGGAACGAGTCCGCCCGGACGGCCTCCACGAGCGTGCGGTTCGCGGCCACCAGGCGGCGCCCCAGCAGCACCGACACCGCCATCGCGACCAGTCCGGCGGACGTCACCACCGCGAGGACGACCGCCCGGTCATGATCGTTCAGGATCATCATGAACGAGATCACGATGATGCCGGAGATCGTCGCCAGCACCGTGGCCACGCCCACCACGATCAGCTGGGTGGCGACCGATCGCCCGCGCAGCGCGTACAGCGCGGCGAGCGCCACCACCGCGACGGTGAACGCGGCGAGCGCCGCGTACCAGATGACCCACAGCAGGTCCTCGAAGGGGATCACAACTCGCCCCCCGCCGCCGCGCGCTCGGCCGCCGCGGGCTCGGCCGGTTCGTAGCGGTAGCCGACGCCCCACACGGTGACGATGCGGCGCGGGGCCGTCGGGTCGTCCTCGACCTTCTCGCGCAGCCGCCGGACGTGGACGGTCACCGTGGAGGAGTCGCCGAACGTCCAGTCCCAGACGCGTTCGAGCAGCTCATCGCGGGTGAACGCGCGCCTCGGGTGGCGCAGCAGGAACGCCAGCAGGTCGAACTCGCGGGACGTGAGCGCCAGCCGCTCGCCGCGCAGCCCCGCCTCGTGCGCGCCGACGTCCACGACGAGGTCGCCGTCGCGCAGCGGCCCGGACGGCCCGGTCGGCACCAGCGCGCCGCGCGCCCGGCGCAGCACCGACCGGACGCGCAGCGCCAGCTCGCGCGGGCTGAACGGCTTCGTCACGTAGTCGTCGGCACCGGTCTCCAGCCCGACGAGCCGGTCGGTCTCCGCGCCGAGCGCCGTCAGCATCACGATGGGGACGGTCGAGGTCTCGCGGAGCCGGCGGCACACCTCCAGGCCGTCCATGCCGGGGAGCATCAGGTCGAGGACGACGAGGTCCGGCGGATGGTCGAGGGCCGTGCGCAGGGCCGTCGGCCCGTCCGCCGCGCGGACCACCTCGTGCCCGTCGCGGGTCAGGTAGCGGGCGACGACGTCCGCCACCACCGGGTCGTCGTCGACCACCAGCACGCGCCCGGAGGGGATCGGGGAGTTCACCCCTCAACGCTACGGTCCCGCCGGCACCGCCCCCGGAATCCGTCACCACCCCGTAAGGACTCCCCTGAGAACACGTCAGGGTAGGGCTACGCCGCTCGGTGGGGGTGCGGGCCGTCCATCATCGTCCCCAAGGGTGATGACCCCCGCAGGGTGGGCGCATACGGTGGAGGCATGGGTAAGACGATCCTGACCATCATCGGCGTGGTGCTCGCGGTATGGCTGGCGATGACCATCATCGGCGCCATCATCTCGATGCTGAAGTTCTTCTTCTTCATCGGACTCGTCGCCGTCGTCGTGGTACTCGCTGTAACCGTCGTGTCGAAGATGTCCAAAAGCCACTAGCAAGCAGCTCATACCCCTTGCGGGGCGTCGCCGGTGACCGCATGATGCCGGATAACCAGGCGGTCATCGGCGAAGGGACATCACCGTGTCGGGTCTGACAGAGGTGCTGCGCGAACGCGCACGTTCACATCCGGATCGCGTCGCGTACATCGCGGGCGATGCCGAGATCACGTTCCGTGACTTCGACCGGCGCGCCGACCAGGTCGCCAACGCGCTCGCGTCGGTGGGCGTGGAGCAGGGCGACCGGGTCGCGATCCTCGACAAGAACTCCCTCGAATACGCCGAGCAGTTGTTCGGCGCGGCGCGCATCGGCGCCGTCCAGGTCCCGGTGAACTACCGGCTGGCGCCCGACGAGGTCGCCTACATCGTCAACAACGCGCAGGCCAAGGTCTTCATCGTCGGGCCCGAGTTCGTCCCCGTCCTGGACGCGATCGCCGGGAAGCTGGAGCACACCGCCCAGATGGTGGTCATCGGCGGCTCCGGCCACGCCTACCAGGACTACGCCGCCTGGGTCGACGGGGCGCCCGAGACCCCGCCCGACCACGTGCCCGACACCGCGGACGTGTTCGTCCAGCTCTACTCGTCCGGGACGACGGGGCTGCCCAAGGGCGTCATGCTGACGCACGACAACTTCCTCGCCGCGCTGAGCGTGACCACCGACGTGTGGGACATCGACGAGTCGTCCGTCCTGATGGTCGCGATGCCGATGTACCACGTGGCGGGCAACGTCCTCACGGTCTCCGCCATCTACAACACGATCACGGGCGTCATCGCGCGCGAGCCCGACCCGACCGTGATCGCGCGGGACATCGAGCGGCACCGCGTCACGCACATCTTTCTCGTCCCGGTCCTGCTGCAGTTCATGCAGCTGATCCCCGAGGTCGGCGAATGCGACATGTCCAGCCTCCGGCTGATGCTGTACGGGGCGTCCCCGATCAGCGAGGACGTGCTGCGCGGCGCCATGCGGATGCTGCCGGGCACTGAGTTCATGCAGGTGTACGGGCTGACGGAGGTCACCGGCGCGATCACGATGCTGCCCGCCGCCGACCACGACCCGGACGGCCCGAACACGCACCGGCTGCGCAGCGCGGGCCTCGCCAACGCCACCACGACCCTGAAGATCGTCGACCCGGCCACCGGCGAGGAGGTGCCCGCCGGGCAGGTCGGCGAGATCCTCTGCAGGACCCCGCAGAACATGAAGGGGTACTGGGGGATGCCGGACGCGACCGCCACCGCGCTGGACGACGACAACTGGTTCCGCACCGGCGACGCGGGCTACCTCGACGAGGACGGCTACCTCTTCATCCACGACCGCGTCAAGGACATGATCATCTCGGGCGGGGAGAACATCTACCCGGCCGAGGTCGAGAACGTCCTGATGGGCCACCCGGACGTCTCCGACTGCGCCGTCATCGGCGTCCCGTCCGAGCGCTGGGGCGAGACGCCGAAGGCCCTGGTCGTCCTCACCTCGGACGTGTCCGAGCAGGACCTCATCGACTACTGCCGCGAGCACCTGGCCCACTTCAAGTGCCCGAGCTCGATCGAGCGCCGCGACGAGATCCCCCGCAACCCCACCGGCAAGATCCTCAAGCGCGAACTCCGCGCCCCCTACTGGCAGGACAAGGACCGAGCCGTCCACTAGCCCACCCCGTTGATCTGCGGCGTGTTGTTGTTATGAGCACGGGACGCGTCTCGATGCCGAGCCCCCTCGCCTCCCGGTACTCGGCCA
>NZ_JBEYTW010000135.1:0-20688 GCF_040643275.1 Spirillospora sp. NPDC047418 | reverse complement strand
AACCCCCATTACCCCCCCCGGGGGGTGGGGGGGCGGGGGCCCGGCCGCGGCGGCCCCGCCCCACCCTCTCCTTGGCCCCCGGCGCCCCCCCCCCGCCCCCCCGCGGGGGGGGCCCCCCCCCCCCACGCCCCCCTCCCGGCTCGGGTGTCCGCTCACCTTTCCCATCTGCTTCGCCGCTGTTTTTTTGGGGCTCCGCCCCTTGCCCCCTTTCTGGCCGGGGGGTCCTCTGCCTCTTGGCTTGATCGGTCAGGTGTCGCAGGCTGTGCCGTCGCCGTCTCTGTCCAGGTCGTAGATGTCGCTGCCGATGACTCTGACCGGGCCCTGGACGTAGCCGGGGCCGTCGCCGCTGCCGCCCGCGCAGTCGACGTCGCTCGTGATCGGGACGCAGGCGCCGCTGTAGTTCGGGTCGCATTGGCGGGCGCGCTTGGTGCCTACGGCGATGACGCGGGCGACGGGTGCTCTCGTGACCTTCTCGCTGACCAGTTTCCGGGACGTTTCCGCACCGTCGGTGTAAGTGACCGCGTAGGTCAGGGTCTTGACGCCCGTGGCGCCGCGCCTGCGGATCTTGGTCTTGCCGGCGGCGAGCGCTGGATCATTCACTTTTCTGGTCTTGAACGGGATCTTGCGCGTCGTTGTTACTGTGCGCCTCTCGACCGTTGGGGTGGTCGCGGGCTGCGGGGACGCGCTGGTGGGCGTAGTGGTGGGTGTGCTGGACGCCGCGACCTCGGGTGGGTCCACCTTCGCGTCGCAGGCGCCCAGGAGAAGTCCACCGGCCAATAGCAATAAGACGGCTTGTCTCATGATTCCCCCCTTTAGTGGAGGAAATCGTGCTCGCCTGTGGGCCGCCGGTCAACGCGGTGGGCAGGCCGTTTGCGGTCAGGGGGTTTCGGCGCCGGTCAGGAGAGCGCGGTGCCGCTCCATCAGGTCGGTGATCGGGCGGGGCGGGCGGCCGGTCAGGCGTTCGACCGTGTCGGTGAGGGGCTCGCCCCAGCCGGCGCGGAGGGCGACGCCGACGGACACGATCATG
The DNA here is from genome assembly GCF_040643275.1 of Spirillospora sp. NPDC047418. Lineage (NCBI taxonomy): Bacteria > Bacillati > Actinomycetota > Actinomycetes > Streptosporangiales > Thermomonosporaceae > Spirillospora > Spirillospora sp. NPDC047418. The sequence continues at coordinate 19,661 of NZ_JBEYTW010000135.1, read as the reverse complement.
CCGCGGACGTCGTCGGGCACGCCGGCCTCGCGCAGGCCCGCGTCGAAGGACGTGTCGTCCACGCTCTGGTAGGCGACCGGGCGGCCGGAGACCTCGGCCGCCCGGGCGGTGATGTCGGCGAAGCTGAGCAGTTCGGGGCCGGTGACGTCGTAGGTCCTGCCCTCGTGGCCGGACGAGGTCAGCACCGCGGCGGCGACGGCGGCGCAGTCGTCGCGGTGGACGAAGGCGCCGCGGGCGTGGTCGGTGTTGTCGACCAGGACCCCGCGCTCGATCGCCGGCGGCAGGATCTGGGTGACCGGCGTCTCCGCGTACAGGCCGTTGCGGAGGTAGGTGACGTCGAGGCCGGAGTTCTCCAGCAGCTCGTGGGTGCGCAGGTGGTCGGGGACGACCGTGGACGGGCAGGCCGGGTCGACCATGATGTAGGAGGTGTAGACGATGTGCCGCACGCCCGCCGCCTTCGCCGCGTTGACGGCGTTCTCGTGCTGGGTGACGCGGTGGCCGAGCTCGTGCAGGCTGATCAGCAGGAGCCGGTCGGCGCCCTCGAACGCGGCGGGCAGCGACTCCGGGCGGTCGTAGTCGCCGTAGCGGACGGTCACGCCCCGGTCCGCGAAATCGGCCAGCGCGCCGACATTCCTGCTGACGAGGATCACGTCATCGGGCGACACCTTTTCCAGCGCGTATTCGGCGGTCGCGCGGGCGAGCCGCCCCGAGGCGCTGGCTATGACGATCCTCATCACGGTCCTCGATCACTTGATTACGGAAAGCGAATGGCCGGGCGGGTGTCCCGTTAAACTAAACTACCGATCCTTGCCGGCGCCAGGAGCTTGGAGGTCCAGCGACGTGACACCGCCCGAGGCCGCACGCCCGCTCGTCGACGCCGCGCATCCGTCGTCCGCGCGGGTCTACGATTACCTGCTCGGCGGAAAGGACAACTTCGCCGCCGACCGGATCGCCGCAGGGAAGATCGAGGAGGCGTTTCCGGCCATCCGCGTGGGCGCCCAGGAGAACCGCAGGTTCCTGCTGCGCGGTGTCCGGTTTCTTGCCGCGGAGGCCGGAATACGGCAATTCCTCGACATCGGCACGGGCATTCCGACGTCGCCGAACGTGCACGAGGTCGTCCAGGGCATCGCGCCGGAGGCGCGCGTCGCCTATGTCGACAACGACCCGATCGTGCTGGCGCACGCGCGGGCGCTGATGGTGTCCGATCCGCGGGGGAAGGTCGGGTACCTGGACGCCGACATCCGCGAGCCGGGCGCCATCATCGGCAGCCGGCTCGTCCGCGACGTGCTGGACTTCGAGCAGCCGATCGCGCTGCTGCTGAGCGCCATCCTGCACTTCATCCCCGACGACGAGGGGCCGGAGGAGATCGTCCGGGCGTTCGTCGGGGCGCTGCCGCCTGGCAGCTACGTGCTCGCCACCCATGTGACTCCGGAGCACGAGCCGCGGCTGCGGCCCGCGTCGGCCGGGTACCGCGACGACGGCGTCCGCACCCGGCCCCGGACCGCCGCCGAGTTCGAGCGGCTCGTCTTCACCGGGCTCGACCTCGTCGAGCCGGGGGTGGTCCTGGTGTCGCGGTGGCGCCGCGGTCCCGATGACCCGCCCGCGCCCGGCCCGGCGGAGGTGTCCGCGTACGGCGGGCTGGCGGCCGTGCCCGGCGCGTGACGCCTCGGCGCGTCAGCTCACCTCGGCGCCGAACGCCCGGAGGGCCTCGGTCACCGGCTGGAAGAAGGTGACGCCGCCGGTGCGGCAGTCGCCCGAGCCACCGGAGGTGAGGCCGAGGGCGGTGTCGCCGGCGAAGAGTGGGCCCCCGCTGTCGCCGGGCTCCGCGCACACGTCCGTCTGGATCATGCCGGTGACGGTTCCCTCGGCGAAGTTCACCGTGGCGCCCGTGGCGAGGACGCGGCCGGTGTGGACGCCGGTGGTGCTGCCGCTGCGGGCGACGCGCTGCCCCACCACGGCCTCGCCGGCCCGCGTGATGTCCACCGCGCGGCCGTTGTAGAGGTTGACGGCCCCCGCGCCCGCGGCACCCTCGTCGACCTGGACGAGCGCGAAGTCGTTGCCGGGGAAGCTGCTCTGCACGGTGCTGCCGAGGGGCTGCCCTCCCTGCGGGTCGGCGGTCCAGTCCCGGACGGCGTTGCCGCAGTGCCCGGCGGTGAGGAAGAAGTCCTGCTGCCCGCGCTCGACGTTGAAGCCCAGCGAGCAGCGGGCGCCCTGCCCGAAGATCGGGTCGCCGCCGAGGGCGAGGGTGTGCAGCCGGCCGGGGAAGCGCACCATCCGGACGGCCGTGCCCTGCTGCCGGGCGGTGCGCCGGACGGCGGCCATCCGGGCACCGGTGACCGAGCCGTCCGTCCAGATGGTGACCTTCGAGGTGGCCGGGTCGACGGCCCAGCCGGTGCCGGGGATGTCGGCGAAGGAACTGCGCAGGGCGGCGGTGACCCTGCGCAGCTCGGCCGGGCTCCGCCGCGTCATCTTCGGGACGGCGCCCGCCGCGCGGACGGTGGCGGCGTCGGTCTCGTTGGTGACCGTGACGACGGGCCGTCCCGCGGAGTCGATGTAGGCGCCGGTCGTGCGGTCGCCGAGGCGGCCGGTGAGCCGGTTGGCCGTGGCGGCGGCCTGCCCGGTGACCTGCTCGGTGGCCGGTCCGGCGGCCTGGCGCCCGGCCTGCGCGTCGCCGGCGAGGCTCGCCTGCCGGCCGCCCGGCGCGGCCCCGGAGCCGGACTCGGCATGGACCACGTACAGCGCGCCGGCGAGGAGCCCGGCGGATCCGGCGGCCGCCGCGGTCGTCGTGACCGCGGTGCGCAGCCGGCTGTTCCTCACGCTCATGAACCCTCCCGGGAGGCGTCGATCTTCGCGTGGGGGTACGCGCCCGGCCGGGACGGAGTTCAACGCGAGCGGCCGGCGGCCCCCGCGCCCTTGACGGCTACATAATCCACGCTTTAAATCATGCTGTGAAATAACTCGCCAGGGGTCCCCGCACACCACCCCCACCCCGAAGGAGATGCGCATGCATCCCGTCCCGCCCCATGCGCCGCCCAGAAGAGCCTGGCCGGCGGCCCTGTTCGCGCTCGTGCTCGCCGCCGCGCTCGCCGTCCCCGCCGGACGCGCCGCCGCGGCGGCCTGCGGGTCGTCGGACGCGGCGCTGAACCGCCCGGCGACCGCCTCGTCCACCGAGAACGCCTCCTTCCCCGCCTCCGCAGCCGTCGACGGCAACGCCGGAACCCGCTGGTCCAGCACGTTCAGCGACCCGCAATGGCTGCAAGTCGACCTCGGCTCCCAACAGGACGTCTGTCAGGTCGCCCTCAACTGGGAGGCCGCCTACGGCACGGCGTTCCAGATCCAGGTCTCCGACAACGCCGCCAACTGGACGACCATCTACTCGACCTCGGCCGGCACGGGCGGCGAGCAGACCCTCGCCGTGACCGGTACCGGCCGCTACATCCGGATGTACGGGACGGCCCGCGCCACCCAGTGGGGCTACTCCCTCTTCGGGATGGCCGTGCACACCGGATCCGGGGGCGGCGGCACGCTGCCCGGCGGCGGCGACCTCGGGCCGAACGTGATCGTGTTCGACCCGTCGATGAACGCGTCCGACGTCCAGGGCAGGCTCGACGCGGTGTTCCGCGAGCAGGAGAGCAACCAGTTCGGAACGGCCCGGTACGCGCTGCTGTTCAAGCCCGGCAGCTACAACGTCAACGCGAACATCGGGTTCTACACCTCGATCGCCGGCCTCGGCCGCAACCCCGACGACGTCACCATCAACGGCGGCGTCACGGTGGACGCGGGCTGGTTCGGCGGCAACGCCACGCAGAACTTCTGGCGGTCCGCCGAGAACCTGTCGATCAGCCCGTCCGGCGGTGCGGACCGGTGGGCGGTGTCGCAGGCGGCGCCGTTCCGGCGCATCCACGTGCGCGGCGACCTGAACCTCGCGCCCAGCGGCTACGGCTGGGCGAGCGGCGGCTACATCGCCGACTCCAAGGTCGACGGGCAGGTGCAGCCGTACTCGCAGCAGCAGTGGCTGACGCGGGACAGCCAGATCGGCGGCAACCTCAACGGCGTCTGGAACATGGTGTTCTCCGGCGTCGACGGCGCCCCCGCGCAGGGCTTCCCGAACCCGCCGTACACGACGCTCGGCACGAGCCCGGTGACGCGCGAGAAGCCGTACCTGTACGTCGACTCGGGCGGGGCCTACCGGGTGTTCGTCCCGGCGCTGCGGCGCGACTCGCACGGGACGACCTGGTCCGGCGGCTCGACGCCCGGCTCGTCCGTCCCGCTGTCGCAGTTCTACGTCGCCAAGCCCGGCGACTCGGCGGCCACCATCAACACGGCGCTGGGCCAGGGCCTCAACCTGCTGTTCACTCCCGGCATCTACCACCTGGGCCAGACGATCAACGTGACGCGGCCCGACACCGTCGTGCTGGGCATCGGGTATCCGACGCTCATCCCCGACAACGGCGTCACCGCGATGACGGTCGCCGACGTCAACGGCGTCAAGCTGGCCGGGATGCTGTTCGACGCCGGGCCGGTCAACTCGCCGGTGCTGCTGCGGCTCGGGCCGGACGGCGCGGGCGCCGACCACGCGGGCGACCCCACGTCCGTGCAGGACGTCTTCTTCCGGATCGGCGGCGCCGGGCCCGGCAAGGCGTCCAAGAGCCTGGTCGTCAACAGCGACGACGCGATCCTCGACCACATCTGGGCGTGGCGCGCCGACCACGGGTCCGGGGTCGGCTGGACGGTCAACACCGCCGACAACGGCGTGATCGTCAACGGCGACGACGTCACCGCGTACGGGCTGTTCGTCGAGCACTACCAGAAGTACCAGGTGGTGTGGAACGGCAACGGCGGCAAGACGATCTTCTTCCAGAACGAGATGCCGTACGACCCGCCGAGCCAGTCCGCGTGGCGGAGCGACTCCACGGACGGCTACGCCGCCTACAAGGTCGCCGACTCGGTCACCACCCACGAGGGCTGGGGCCTCGGCAGCTACTGCTACTTCAACGTCAACCCGTCGATCGTGGCCGCGCGCGGCTTCGAGGTGCCGAACCGCTCGGGCGTACGGTTCCACGACGTGCTGACGGTGTCGCTGGGCGGCAACGGAACGATCCGGCACGTCATCAACGACACCGGCCCGGAGGCGTCCGGCACGGACACCGTCCCGGCCAACGTGGTCAGCTTCCCCTGATCCGCGGCCGACCATCCCTGCGGGCCCGCGGTCGGGCGGGCCCGCAGGGAACCCACCCCCTCACTGTGGAGATGTCCATGAAGCTCCCCGCCGCGATGACCTCCCTGCTGCTCCTCCTCCCCGCCTCCCTGGTGCTGACCGCCCCGGCGAACGCCGCCGCGTGCGGCACGTCGGACGCTGCGCTGAACCGCCCGGCGACCGCCTCGTCCACCGAGAACGCCTCCTTCCCCGCCTCCGCAGCCGTCGACGGAAACCCCGGAACCCGCTGGTCCAGCGCGTTCAGCGACCCGCAATGGCTACAGGTCGACCTCGGCACCAGCCAGGACGTCTGCCAGGTCGCCCTCAACTGGGAGGCCGCCTACGGCACCGCCTTCCAACTCCAGGTCTCCGACAACGCCGCCAACTGGACGACCATCTACTCCACCGCGAACGCGAGCGGCGGGAACCAGACCCTCAACGTCACCGGCACCGGCCGCTACGTCCGCATGTACGGGACGGCCCGCGCCACCCAGTGGGGCTACTCCCTGTTCGGGATGGCCGTGCACACGACGGGGTCGACCACGCCGCCGACGGACGACGACTTCTGGGGCGACACGTCGACCATCCCGCCGGCGCAGAACATCCTCACCGTGAAGGTCCTCAACCGGACGAACGGGAAGTACCCCGACAGCCAGGTGTACTGGAGTTTCAACGGCCAGACGCACTCCATCGCCGAGCAGCCCTACCTGGACATGCCGGTCAACTCGGCCGGCCGGATGTACTTCTACCTGGGCTCCCCGAGCAGCCGCTACCAGGACTTCATCGAGTTCACGGTCGGCGCCGACGTCTTCAACGGCAACACCACGAGGGTCGACGGGTTCGGGCTCAAGCTCGCCCTGCGGCTGCACGCGCACGACGGGTACGACGTGTCCGTCGGCGAGGACCGGGCCACCTTCGCCGAGGACCGCGCGGCCACCTTCCAGCGGTTCGCCGACGAGGTCCCGGCCGAGTTCGACTCCCTCGCCACCGTCGAAGCCCCGTACCGGATCCCGTCGCCCGGCAACGCGCCGGTGTTCCAGCCTGGCGGCGCGCACGCGGACTACTTCGCCGGCTACGCCTCGTCCGTCGGCGTCACCGCCACGACCCAGGAGGTCACCGGCTGCGCGGGGCCGCTCCGGGAGGACGCCGCCAAGTGCTCGGCGATCAACCGGCACGTGGCGCAGCTGCCGCAGTCGCAGTGGTCCGACCCGTCGCTGTTCTACCGGGCGGCGCCCGCGAACTACTACGCCAAGTTCTGGCACGACCACGGGATCGATCACCGCGCGTACGGCTTCCCGTACGACGACTACGCCGACCAGTCCTCCTTCGTGTCCCACGGCGACCCGCAGTACCTGCTCGTCGCCGTCGGCTGGTAGCCGGAGGTTCCGATGACCGCACCCCGGCGGTTCACGAGCGTCCTGGCGGTCCTGGTCGTGCTCGCCGCACTCCTGGCCGTCCCCGGACGCACCGCGCACGCGGCGACGCTGCTGTCGCTGAACAAGCCCGCGACGGCGTCGTCCACCGAGAGCGCCGCCTTCCCCGCGACCGCGGTGGTGGACGGCGACACCGGCACGCGCTGGTCCAGCACCTTCGGTGATCCGCAGTGGGTGCGGATCGACCTGGGCGAGAGCAGGAGCATCAGCCAGGTCGTCCTGAACTGGGAGGCGGCCTACGGGACCGCCTTCCAGATCCAGGTCTCCGGCGACGGCTCCGCCTGGACCACCGTCTACTCCACCACGACCGGCACCGGCGGCACCCAGACCCTGGACGTCTCCGGTAACGGCCGCTACATCCGCATGTACGGGACGGCCCGCGCGACCGGCTACGGGTACTCCCTGTGGGAGTTCTCGGTGTACGGCGACACCGGCACCGAGCCGCCGCCGCCCGGCACGACGCCGATCTCGGCGTTCAAGCAGGTGGCGGCCTCGTCCTGGGAGGGCGGCAACGCCCCGGCGGCGGCGCTGGACGGCCGCACCACCACCCGCTGGTCGAGCGAGTTCGGCGACGACCAGTGGCTGCGGGTCGATCTGGGCGGTACCGCCACGATCACCGGCGTGACGCTCGACTGGGAGTCGGCCTACGCGACCGGCTACCGCCTCGAGGTCTCCGCCGACGGGTCGGCCTGGACGACGATCTACTCCACGACCACCGGCAAGGGAGGCACCGAGACACTCGACGTGACCGGGAAGGGACGTTATATCCGGTTCACCGGGACGAAGCGCGCGACCGGGTACGGGTACTCGCTCTGGGAGTTCCAGGTCTTCGGCGGCGTCGACTCCTCGTCCGCCACTCCCCCGCTGCTGTCCCCGCCCAGCAAGGCGCCGGGGACGACCGGCCGGTTCGCGTTGTCGGCGCCCGCCGACCACGCGATGGTCACCAGCACCCGGCGGCCCGCGCTGTCGTGGGCGGGCGTCTCCGGCACCGCGCGCTACGAGGTGTGGATCAACGTCAGCCGCACCGACTACGACTTCACCGCGTCCGGTCCGCTGCTGGGCCTCTACACCAAGGTCGCCGAGACGTCCGGGACGAGTTACACGCCGTCGTGGGACATCAGCGACCGGTGGACGTACAGGTGGTACGTCGTCGCGGTGAGCGGCTCCGGCGCGCGGACCACGTCGAACATCCGCACGTTCAGCGTCTACCTGCCCGAGATCGAGACCGTGGACGACGGCGTCACCGTGGTCAACGGCGCCCGCGACCTCAACAAGAACGGCTCGATCGAACCCTACGAGGACTGGCGGCGGCCCGTCGAGGACCGCGTGGACGACCTTCTCGGCCGGATGACCACCGAGGAGAAGGCGTACCAGATGTTCTACAACGCGCAGGCGTACGCCGCGTCGGGCTGGCACTTCGGGCCCGCGCAGGCGGCCGACCTGCACACTGTGCTGCGGAGCGCGGCGGGCACCCGGCTCGGCATCCCGCCGGTGTCGGCGGGCGACACGATCGCCGGCTACGAGACGACCTATCCCCTGCAGAGCGCCCTGGCCGCGGCGAAGGACTACCCGCTCGACTACAAGCTCGGCGACATGCAGCGGCGCGAAGAGCTGGAGGTCGGGGCGCGCGGCGTCCTCGGGCCGCTCGCGGAGGTCGGCACGAAGGTCCTGTACCCCCGCATCCAGGAGGGCAACGGCGAGAACGCCCAGGTGGCCGCCGCCCAGGTGCGGGCGCTGGTGGCGGGGCTGCAGGGCGGCCCGGAGCTGAACCCCGGCTCCGTCCTCGCGACCGTCAAGCACTGGCCGGGCGAGGGCGCCGGCGGCGAGGCCGGCATCACCTACGACGCGGTGACGATCAAGTACCACATGATCCCGTGGCGGGCGGCGCTCGACGCGGGCGCGGTGAACATCATGCCCGGGTACGCGGGCAGCTCCTACCTCGACCCGGGCGGGCCGGGCGCGGGCAACAGCGCGCCGATCCTGCGGTACCTGCGCGAGGACCTCGGCTACACGGGGCTGATCACGACCGACTGGCTGCCGTCGAGCGCGTGGGTGAGCGCGGCCAACGCCGGGTCGGACGTGATGGGCGGCGCCGACCCGGGCGCGTCCGGGTTCTCGATGGCCGGTTTCATCGCGCAGGTCCCGATCGGCCGGATCGACGACGCGGTCAGCCGCGTGCTGCGGCTGAAGTTCACGTTGGGCGTCTTCGACCACCCGTACGGCGACCCGGTGAACGGGCCGTACCGGTTCCACCAGCCGTCCTACACGGCGCTGGCGAACCAGGCGGCGCGCGAGTCGATCACCGTGCTGAAGAACGGCGGCGTCCTGCCGATCAAGCTCAAGGAGGGAGACGACATCGTGGTGGCGGGTCCGCGCGCCGCCGACGGCAGCGCGTGCTGCATCTGGACGAGCTACTTCCATTCGAACTACGGCTCGCTCACGCTGCTGGACGCGATCAAGGCGCGGGCGGCGCAGGCGGGCGTGACCGTCCACCAGGACAGCGCCCCCTCCCCCGACCTCGCCGTCGTCGCGGTGGGCGAGCCGTCGTACACGCACCGGACGGCCTGGGTGAACGAGCAGCCCTACCTGCCGCCCGATCAACTCGCCGTCATCAGGCAGTTCCACGACCAGGGCGTACCGGTGGTCGTGGTGATGGATCTGCCGCGCCCGACCGTCATCAGCGAGTGGAACGGCCTGGCGGACGCCATCGTGCTGACCTACCGGGGCGGTGAGGAGGTCGGGCCCGCGACGGCGAGCCTGCTCTTCGGCGACTACGCGCCGCGCGGGCGGCTGCCGTGGCAGCTTCCGCGCAGCGTCGACCAGATCCTCAAGCCGGGCGGCATCGACCGGCCCGAGGACGCCGTCGAGGACTGGAACCTCCCCTACGACCTCGGCGCGACCGCCGCCGAACGGGCCGACATCCGCGCCCGCATCGACGCGGGCCAGCCCCCGCCCACCGATCACGGCGACCCGCTCTACCCCTACGGCGCCGGCCTCCAGGGCTGGTGACCACCGCGAAGGCCCGCGCCGGGCATGCCGCCGGCGCGGGCCTTCGGCCGTCTTACGCCGGCGCGGGGCGGTGCGGGGCGGTGCGGGGCGGTGCGCGCTCCCCGCGAGTCGTCCGACCGTGTCCCTAGATGGTGATTCCTGCATCTTTTGCTTCACTTTCACGCAGATGCAAGCATAGAGTCTGAATCATAGTGCTCACTCGTGCTCGAAACGGGTCACTGGACGTCAGGAGCTTGCATGGCCGGCCACCGCATCACGTCCGAGATCGCCGCGCAGCCGGCGTGCTGGGAGCGGGCCGCCGCGCTGGCGGCACGGGTCCGGGACGCGCTTCCGGCCCGCGGCGAGCGGGTGGCGGTCGTCGGGTGCGGCACCTCGCTGTTCATGGCGCAGGCGTACGCGGCGCTGCGGGAGGCCGCCGGGCACGGCGAGACCGACGCGTTCGCCGCCTCGGAGATGCCGGGCGGCCGCCGCTACGACCGGGTGCTGGCGCTGACCCGGTCCGGGACGACGACCGAGGTCCTGGACGTCCTGGACCGGCTCGGCGGGACCGTGCCGACCACCGCGATCACCGCCGATCCGGACACGCCCGTCTCCGCGAGCGCCGGGCGGGTCATCGCGCTGGAGTTCGCCGACGAGGAGTCGGTCGTGCAGACCCGGTTCGCCACCACCCAGCTGGCGCTGCTGCGCGCCCATCTCGGCGAGGACCTGACGGCCGCGATCGCCGACGCCGAAGCGGCCCTGGCGGACCCGCCGCCGGCGGAGCTGCTGGCGGCGGAGCAGATCACCTTCCTCGGCCGCGGCTGGACGGTCGGGATCGCGCGGGAGGCCGCGCTGAAGATGCGCGAGGCGGCGGGCGCCTGGACGGAGGCGTACCCGGCGATGGAGTACCGGCACGGCCCGATCAGCATCACCGGACCGGGCCGGGCGGTGTGGATGTTCGGCGGACTGCCCGGGGGCCTCGCCGAGCAGGTCGCGGCGACCGGCGGGACGCTGCGCGCGTCCGCCGCCGACCCGCTCGCCGACCTGGTCCGGGCGCAGCGGCTCGCGGTGGCGCGCGCGGAGGCGGCGGGCCTGGACCCCGACCGGCCCCGGCACCTCACCCGCTCGGTGATCCTGGACGCCGGCGCGTGATCGTCACCGTCACGCTCAACGCGGCGCTCGACGACACCTACGAGGTACCGGACGCGCGGTTCGGCGAGGTCAACCGGGTCGCGGCGGTGCACCGGCGGCCAGGGGGCAAGGGCGTCAACGTCGCGCGGGTGCTGCACGGCCTCGGCCACGACGTGGTCGCCGCCGGGCTGGCCGGCGGCGCGGCGGGCCGGCGGATCGAGGAGGGGCTCGCCGACCTCGGCGTCCCCGCGTCGTTCAGCCCGGTGGCCGAGGAGTCGCGCCGGACGGTCACGATCGTCGGCCCCGAGGTCACGATGTTCTGCGAACCGGGCCCTGCCGTGACGCCTGCGGAGTGGGACGCGTTCCTCGGCCGCTACGAGGCCCTCGCCGGGGAGGCCGCCGTGGTCGTCCTGTCCGGGAGCCTGCCTCCGGGCGTCCCGCCGGACGCCTACGCCGAGCTGGCCCGGCGCGCCCCCGGCCCCGTGATCCTGGACGCCGACGGCGAGGCGCTGCGGCTCGGCGTCGCCGGACGTCCCGACATCGCGAAACCCAACGCCGGGGAACTGACCCGCGCGAGCGGGACCGGCGACACGGCCGCCGGGATCCGGGCGCTCCGCGCGGCGGGCGCGGACGCCGTGGTCGCCTCGCTGGGTCCGGACGGCGTGCTCGCCGGCACCCCGGACGGCGTCCTGCGCGCCGCCCTCGACCGCCCGCTGCCCGGCAACCCGACGGGCGCGGGCGACGCGCTCGTCGCCGGGCTGGCGGCGGGCCTGGCCGACGGCCTGCCGTGGCCGGACCGGCTCCGCCGCGCGGTCGCGCTGGCGGCCTGCGCGGTCCGCTCCCCCGTGGCCGGCGAGATCGACGCCGCCGCCCTCCCCGCGCTCCTCGCGCGCGTCGCCCTCCGGACCGAGGAGAACCATGCCGCTCGTGCCCATGGCTGACGCCGTCCCCGCGCCCGGGCACGGCCTCGGGGCGTTCAACGTGATCCAGGTCGAGCACGCCGAGGCGATCGTCGCGGGCGCGGAGCGGGCCGGGACGCCCGTGGTGCTCCAGGTCAGCGAGAACTGCGCCGCCTACCACGGCGCGCTCGCGCCGATCGGGCAGGCGGTGCTGGCGGTCGCGCGCGCCGCCGCCGTGCCGGTCGTCGCGCACCTGGACCACGCGACGTCGCCCGGCCTCGTCCGGGAGGCCGTCGCCCTCGGGTTCGGGTCGGTGATGTTCGACGCGTCCGGGCTGCCGCACGACGCGAACGTGGCGGCGACCGCCGGGGTCACCGCCCGCTGCCACGCGGACGGCGTCTGGGTGGAGGCGGAGCTCGGGGAGATCGGCGGCAAGGACGGCGTGCACGCCCCGCACGCCCGCACCGACCCCGCCGACGCCGCCGGCTATGTGGCCGCCACGGGCGTGGACGCGCTGGCCGTCGCGGTCGGCACCTCGCACGCGATGCTCACCCGCGACGCCGTCCTGGACCTGCCGCTCGTCGCCCGGCTCGCGGCGGCCGTCCCGGTCCCGCTGGTGCTGCACGGCTCGTCCGGCGTGCCCGACGGCGCGCTCGCCGCGGCCGTCGCGCACGGCATGGTGAAGATCAACATCGCGACGCACCTGAACAGGGTCTACACCGGCGCCGTCCGGGACCGGCTCGGCGCCGACCCCGCCCTGGTGGACCCGCGCCGCTATATCGCGGCGGGCCGGGACGCGGCCGCCGCCGAGGTCGCCCGCCTCCTCGGGGTGATCCGGGCGGTGTCCAGCAGCCGGGACCCGAGCCGTTACCGGCCGACCCGGTAGGTGATGTGGGTGACGAGGTCGGTGTGGGAGACCGCGACCGGTTCGAGGCCGAGGTCGCCGACGTCCGCGAACAGCCGCTCCCCCGCGCCGAGGACGATCGGCGCGATGTGCAGCCGGAGCTCGTCGATCAGCCCGGCGGCGAGGTACTGGTTCACCGTCTGTGCGCCGCCCGCGACCGCGATGTCCGCGGCGCCCGCCGCCTCCCGCGCCCGCGCCATGGCCGGCTCGATGCCGTCGGTGACGAAGTGGAACGTGGTCCCGCCCTTCATCGTGATCGGCTCCCGGTCGTGGTGGGTCAGCACGAACACGGGCGCGTGGTAGGGCGGCTCCTCGCCCCACCAGCCGGTCCAGTCCGAGCCGTCCCAGGCGCCGCGCACCGGGCCGAACATGTTGCGGCCCATGATGAAGGCGCCCGCATCCGTGATCTTCTCGATGGCCGCGGCGTTGGCCTCGCGCTGCTCGAACATCCACCGGTGCAGCCGCTCGGCGCCCTCGCCGAGCGGCTCCTCCAGCCGCTGGTCCGGGCCGGCGACGAAGCCGTCCACGGAGATGCCGATGTCGCAGGTGACCTTGCTCATGTCCGTACCTCCTCTTGTGGCGCCCCAGTGGCGCCGCTCATGTAGGGATCGGAGCCGCGCCCGGATCCTCGACATCCCGGCGGGACGAATTCTCAGACCGGCGTACCCCGCCGATCTCATCGGCGAAGCGGTTGAACCGGCGGGCGGCGGGCGGACGTGCTGTGGTTGTCGCGTGAGCGGCGGCGGACCGAGCCCCGGGAGGACGAGCTGACCACCGATAGCCGCGCGGAGCGGGTGACAGACGAACCAGAGGCGACAGACGACGACGTGCGGGGCGCGGGCGGCGGGCGGCGCAGGCGGGTCGCGGCGCGGGCGGTGACCGGCGCGGCGTTCCTGCTCGTGCTGTTCGCGCTCGTCACGCCGTCCGAGTTCGCCCGGCTGACTCCGGGGGCGTTCGCACGCATCCCCGTCGAAGGCGTCCTCGGCGTCGCGCTGATCCTCGTGGTCCCGGGGCGGGCGAGACGGTACGCGGCGGGGACGGCCGGGGCCGTTCTCGGCCTGCTGTTCGTGCTGAAGGCGCTGGACATCGGGTTCGACGCCGTGCTCGTCCGGCCGTTCGACCTGGTGCTCGACTGGCCGCTGCTGCGGCCGGCCGTGGAGTTCGTGGACGAGTCCGCCGGGCGGGCCGGGGCCGTCACGGCCGTGGTCCTCACCGTCGTGCTGGCGGCCGGGGTGATCGCGCTGATGTCGCTGTCGGCGCTGCGCCTCAGCCGCGTGATCGTCCGGCACGACCGGGCGGCGGCGCGGGCGGCGGGGGTGCTCGGGACGGCCTGGGTCGTGTGCGCCGTGCTCGGCGCGCAGCTCGTCCACGGCGTGCCGGTCGCGTCCCGGAGCGCTGCCGTGCTCGCCTACGACCACGCGCTGGCGGTGCGGGCGAGCCTGAACGACCGTGCGGAGTTCGCGAAGGCCGCCGCCGTCGACAGGTTCCGGGACACGCCGGGCGACAGGCTGCTGACGGGGCTGCGCGGCAAGGACGTCCTGCTGGCGTTCGTGGAGAGCTACGGGCGTTCGGCGGTGGAGAGCCCGCAGTACGCGCCGCGGGTCGACGCGGTCCTGGACCGGGGGTCGCAGCGGCTCCGCGAGGCCGGGTTCGCCGCGCGCAGCGGATGGCTCACCTCGTCCACGGCGGGCGGCGGCAGCTGGCTCGCGCACGCGACGCTGCTGTCCGGGCTGTGGATCAATAACCAGCAGCGGTACCGGACGCTCGTCAACAGCGACCGGCTGACGCTGAACGGGGCGTTCCACAAGGCGGACGCGCGGACGGTGGCGCTGATGCCGGCGATCACGCGGGCCTGGCCGGAGGGGGATTTCTACGGGTACGACATGGTGTACGACGACCGGAACCTCGGGTATCGCGGCCCCCGGTTCAGCTTCGCGACCATGCCGGACCAGTACACGCTGTCGACACTGCAGCGCACCGAGCTGGCGAAGAAGGACCGTCCGCCGGTGATGGCGGAGACGGCGCTGGTGTCCAGCCACGCGCCGTGGGCGTCCATTCCGCGGCTCGTCCCGTGGGACAGGGTCGGGGACGGCTCGGTCTTCAACGGGATGGGCAAGGGCTACGACGCGCCGTGGCCGGTCGGCGGCCAGATCCGCACCGAGTACCGCAAGTCGATCGAGTACACGCTGAACACGCTCGTGTCGTACCTGGAGACATATGGGAATGACAAGACGGTGCTCATCTTCCTCGGCGACCACCAGCCCGCGCCGCTCATCACGGGTGCGGGCGCGAGCCGCGACGTGCCCATCACGATCGTCGCCAAGGACCAGGCCGTCATCGACAGGATCTCGGGCTGGAACTGGCAGGACGGCCTGCGCCCCGGCAAGAATTCCCCGGTGTGGCCGATGAGCGCGTTCCGCGACCGCTTCCTCACCGCCTTCGGCTGATGACCGCGGTCGGGGAGCCGGCGGCACCGCCCGGCGAGGCACGGGCCGGCGGGGCACGGGCCGGCGGGGCACGGGCGGGCCGGTTCCGGGCTCTGCTCCGGAACCGGCGCTGGCCGCTGGCCGCCGTCGTGGCGGCGCTGCTGGCGCAGATGGCGTTCGCGATGCTCACCACGGCCGTCGCCCAGTCCCCGACCATCGACGAGCCCGTGTACATCGGCACGGGCGTCACCTACCTGCGCGACCACGATCTGCGGTACAACCCGGAGCATCCGCCGCTCGGCAAGATCCTCATCGGGGCCGGCGCGGTGCTCGGAGGCGCCCGCCTGGACGCCTCCTTCGCCGGAACCCAGCTGGACGTCGGACCGCACCTGCTGTACGCGTCGGGCAACGACGCGCAGCGCGTGCTGCTGGCCGCGCGGCTGCCGGTCATCGTCCTGACGCTGCTGTTCGGGCTGGTCGTCTTCGCGTTCGCGCGCGACCTCGCCGGGCCGGCCGGCGGCGTGGCGGCGCTCGCCCTCTACGCGTTCTCCCCCGACGTCATCGCGCACGGCTCGCTCGCGACGCTCGACGTGCCCACGGCCGGGTTCCTGCTGACGTCGGTGTGGTTCGCGTGGCGGGCGCGGCGGCGGCCGCGGCTCTACGTCCCGCTCACCGGGCTGGCGCTCGGCGCGGCGCTGGCGACGAAGATGAGCGCGCTGCCCGCCGTGCCGGTGCTGCTGGCGCTGGTCGCGGTGTCGTGCCGGTCGTCCCGCCGGTCGCGCGGTGCCCGCCGGCCCGTCGCCGCCGCCCTGCTCCCGGCGGTGGGCGCCGGCGTCCTGGCCGCCGGGGTGGTGTGGGCGGCGTACCTGGCCGTCGATCCGCGCCTGCGCTGGGCGACGCCCGCCGGCGTCCCGGCGATCGGCGGGGCGCGGGGGCTCCTCGTCGACCTGCTGCCGTTCCCGAGGCCGTTCCGGGACGGGGTGCGCGTCCAGTTCGGCTTCGAGGACCTGACATGGACGAGCTTCCTGTTCGGCGACACCTACCGGGGTTCGCGCTGGTACTACCTGCCCGCCGCGCTGCTGGTGAAGACGCCCCTGGGGATGCTCGCGCTGTGGGCGGCCGGTGCCGCCGCGATGGCGGCGCTGCCCCGGCTGCGTCCCGCCGCGCCGTACGTCCTCGCGCCCGCGGCCGTGCTGCTGGCGGTCGCGATGACCGGGGCCCGCGATCTCGGCGTCCGGTATGCGATCTTCCTTCCGATGTTCCTGGCGGTGGCGGCGGCCGGGACGGTGCTCGTCCGATGGCGGTGGGCGCGAATCGTCGTCGGGACGCTGGTGCTGTTCGTCGCGGTCAGCTCGCTGCGGGCCTTCCCGTACTACCTGCCGTACTCGAACGAGGCGTTCGGCGGGCCGTCCAAGACGCACCTGTACCTGCACGATTCCAACGTCGACTGGGGCCAGGACCTGGGGCGGCTCGCCGACCGCCTCCGCGACCGCTACCCCGGTGAGCGGGTCTGGCTCGCCTACAAGGGCAGCGGCGTCCCGTCCTACTACGGCATCCGCGCGGCCGACCCGCTCACCGTGCCCCCGGACCGGGTGCGCGGCCTGCTCGTGGTGTCCGACAGCTGGATCGCCAAGGACGACCCGCGGCTCACCCCGCTGATCGCCTCCAGCGAGCCGGTCGACGAGGTCGGCCACTCCATCACGATCTTCCGCCGGCCGTGACCATCAGCGGCGGCGGGTGTGGGCGCGCGACCACAGCGCCGGCCAGCCGCCGTGCGCGAGCCAGGACGCGGGGACGCGCAGGCCGTGCTCGGCGATCTCGTCCCAGAACACGGAGGTGTCGGCGCCGAGCTCCCGGGCGGCGGGCAGGGCGCGCTGCCAGGGGCCGTCCTCGTCGTCGAGCGTCGTGGCCGGGTAGCCCGGGACCGTGACGGTGCGCGGCGGCGCCACGGGCGCGAGGCCGGCGCCGGGAGCGCCGCACGCCGTGGCGGCGGCGAGCGCGCACAGGAGCGGCTCGGTCGACGGCTTGGCCAGGGCGTGCGCGATCACCGGGTCGTCGCGGACGGCGAGCACGCCGATCGCCCGGCGGACGCGGCGCGCCATGAGGTCGGCGGCGTAGGCGCCGGCGATGGCCGGGTCCGCGACGAGCCTGCGCAGCGCCTTCGGCAGCGGCGGCTCGCCGAGGAGGAGCGGGAGCTGGTCGAAGCGGTCGCGGAGGGCGGGATCCAGCGCGTCGAGCGCGGACGCGAGCGGGCGGTGCGCGGTGGCCGCCCACAGCCCGGCGAGGTCCGCGGCGCCGTCGTCGAGCGCGCGGCGGACCGCCCCCGCCAGCTGCGCGCCGCCGAGGCGGCGCAGCCGGGCGAGCGCGGCGTCCGGCGGGGTCGCGGCCACGGCGGCGAACGCGCCGAGGACCGCAGGGGCGGCGCCGTCCCAGGCGCGGCGGGCGAGCGGGCCGAGCACCGGGCCGGTCTCCTCGACGAGGCGGGGCGCGGGGCGGCGGCGCGCGGGCCGGGCGAACGGCGTCTCGTCCGGGACCGCCAGGACGGGCCGCCCCTTCGCGGCGCCGGGGATCGCGGCGGCCCAGTCGCGGAACCGCCGCTCCAGGTCCTCGGGCGGGAGCTCGTTGAACCGCGCCGCGATCTCGGCGACGCGCCAGCCGCGCGACGCGGGCCGCAGCGGCACCAGCTCGGCGTTGGCGACCAGCAGGCCGTCCTTGTCGTAGAGGCCGGTGAGCACCGTGCGGCCGGCCCTGGCCTCCTCGACGTAGGCGGGGCCCGCGATGCAGTTGCCCATGTAGTCGGCCCATTCGGCGACGTCGCGGAGGCCGCGGGCGACCTTGAGGCGGACGCCGGCGCCCGGGACGGCGGTCCCGTCGAGCGCCGCGAGCGCCGCCGGGACGGGGAACTCGCCGGTGAGCGCCTCGGCGATCGCGGTGGCCGACATCAGGCCCCCGGTGAACTCGGGCCAGCCGCGCGGCGCCCGGGGCGGGACGCCGCCGAGCGCGATGAGCTGCGCGGCGCCGGAGACGGCGAGGGTGATCGAGTCGAGCCGGGGGCGCAGCGGCTCGGCGTCCCGCGCCGGCGGCGGATCGTGGTCGAACCAGGGCGGGCCCGTGCCCGGGGTGGCCCGCGCCCGCTCATGGCCGTACAGCTCCGCCAGGGCGTCGATCATGTCGGCGTACCAGAGCAGGTCACCGACCGTCTCCACCGCCGCCGGATCCCCCGCAGCCGCCGGATCCCCCGCAGCCGCCGGGCCGCCCCCAGCCGCCGGATCCCGCACGGCCGCCGGGCCCCGCACGGCCGCCGGGTCGCCCGCGGCCGCCGGGTTCCGTGCGGGGGCGATCCGCTGCTGCAGCGGGGCGGCGTCCTGCAGCAGGGGGCCCGTCCAGGCGGGGATGCCGGGCCACTCGGCGGGTGATCGGGCCGCGCCGTATCCGGCGCCCTCGCGCCAGTTCGCCAGGCCGGTGTCCGCCCACGCGCGCAGCGCGGCGTCCGGGACCGGCGCCGGTCCGCGGACGCCGCACACCTCGTCCAGCAACCGCTCGGCGTCCTCGACGATCAGGAGCGCGAAGTCGCGGGCGCAGGCCAGCCGCGGCCGGACGTAGCCGATGAGCTTGGCGTCCGCCGGCCGCCCCTTGGCGAGCCTGCGGACGATGTCCCGCACGTAGGAGCCGGGCCGGGCCGGCAGCCCGGTCAGCCCCGGGACGCGCCGCGCCGCCAGCACCGCCGCCTCGTCCCCGAGTTGGGCCGCGGCCGCGCGCAGGAGCGGCGCCGAACGGTCCAGGCCGTCCGCCCATCCGTGGTCGGCGACCGCCACCGCCGTCCGCAGCAGGGCCGTGACGCCGAGCGCGTCGGGGACGATGCGGCCGAGCCGGTCGCGCCAGTACGCGTCGCTCGGCACCCACCGCGCGGCGTCGGCGAGCGACGGTTCGGTGCCGGGGTCGCCGAGCGAGAGCCGCAGCCAGAACAGGACCCGCTGGTCGTCGTGGTGACGGCGGCGCCGGCGGAGGTCGTCGAGGCGGTCGCGGCGGCTCTGCGTCGCCAGCCGCCGCGCCCGCCTGCCGAGGACGTGCCGCCGTTCCAGCACCCGCTCCCACAGGTCCAGGACGAGCGCGAGCCTGCGCGGCGCGGGCACGTCCTGGAACACCTGCCGGAAGTACCGCGCCAGCATCGAGGGGAGGCCGTCGGGGACGAGGTCGATGCCGTCGGGCGCCTCCAGGGCGAGCACCCGCTCGAGCTGCTCGGGGCCGAGGACGTCGCTGGCGGCCGAGGCCAGGTGCAGCGCCGCCCACCGCTCCTCCCGCACAGCCCGCGCGGCGGCGGCGCCGACCCGCCTCGTCACCGCCGGGCCGAACAGCGCCACCAGGAAGCCGGCCCGCTGCCCGAGCCGGTGCGCGTCGCCGATGCCGACGACCCGCAGCGCGGCGAGGACGGCGTCGCGCTGGTCGCCGTGCGCGCCGTCCAGCCGCGCGGAGCGGAAACCGGCGCCGAGGTCGACGCCCGCGCCGGCCGCGACGATCCCGCCGTCCGCGACCAGCCGGGCCAGTTCGCGGACGGCCCGCTCCACGTCCGCGCCGGGTGCCCCGGCCGGGCCTAGCTGTACTCACTCGTGAGGTTGTGGACACGGCTGGCGGGTGGGCGGCCGCCGAGTGCGGTGTGTCCGCGGTGGTGATTGTAGGTGTGGA
>NZ_JBEYTW010000134.1:0-21253 GCF_040643275.1 Spirillospora sp. NPDC047418 | reverse complement strand
CTCCCTCGGCGGCCCCCGGGGGGCCCCCCCGGCGGGCCCCCCGTCCGGGCCCGTCACGAGGCGCAGATGCGGTCCAGGAGGTCCCGGTAGCCGCGCAGCGCCAGCCGGAGCCGCTCGGTGTCGGCGTTCCCGCCGCCCTCCAGCGCGCCGGACAGCGTCCGCCGGTGCGCGGCGAGCGCGCGCCCGAGGGCGTCGACGGCCTCGGCGGCCAGCTCGTCCGCCCGGCGCACGCAGTCGCCCGGATCGTCGATGAACGCGGACTGCACGTCGCGCCAGCGCTCCCGGAACCGCTCGGTCTCGGCCGGGTCGAACAGGGCGTCCGGCGCCGCTGGCGGCGCCGGGTCCGGGGCCGCCGCCGGGGCCGGCTCGGGCCTCGGGTCCGCCGCCGGCATCGGGTCGGGGGCGGTGTCCGGGACGGGGCCGGGCCCGTCCATCGCGGGGGGCCCGGGCGCGCGGCCGGCGACGCGGGTGTCGCCGGGCACGCCGGGGGCCGGGACCCGCTCATCGTGCCGCCTGTGCTCCATGGGGGTCAGCTCCTCGGGGTCTTCTCGGCGGGGGGAGCCTGCGCGGGGGGCGCCCCGGCGGCCGGCTCGGCGTTCGGCTCGGCGGCTGGCGCGTCCGCGGCGTGCCGGCCGGCCCGCTCCCGGCCGGGCGCGGACAGCAGCTCCTCGAACAGGGCGCGGTAGTGCACCATGGCCTGCCGCAGGTCCTCCGTGGACGCCTCCCCGGACGCGGCCCGGCCGCTGATCGCGTGGGCGCGCCGGTAGTGCTCCATCGTGCGGCCGTGCTCCACCGAGAGGTGGGCGACCTTCTCCTCGAACCCGTGCGTCGGGTAGCCGCGCTCGCCCATCACCACCGTGACGAGGCCGTCGGCCTGCTCGACCGCCGCCTCCGGGGTGTCGACGAAGCGCTCCTGCACCCGGACCCACTGGCCGTGGTACTCCTCGCGCCGCCGCGGGTCGAGCTCCCGCAGCTCCAGCTCCTCGTGGCGCTGCTCGCGGGAGCGCAGCTCCCGTTCGGCTGCGGCGCGGCCGCCCTCGTCCCGCAGGGCCCGGTCGTACTCCGGGCCGAACCGCCGCCTGAGCCGCCGCGTCCGCGACCTGGACCGCGCCAGGTACACGGCTGCGACGACCGCGGCGACGACGACTACGGCGATGACGACCCATATCGCGGTCGACATTGTCTCCTCCAACGTGCGTCGGATCGAATGAGACGCCGATGCCCGGTCAATGGCGTTCAAAACGAATCACCATGAAACGGTCAGCCGCCGGGGCCGGTGAACGCGCCGGGGGAACCCGGCCGATACCGGAGCCAGCAGGCATCCGGTGGGCATTGGGACGGATTTACTGCGCTATACCCGATTGGCATGTTGTCATTGGGGCGCTACGGAATCATGCGCGCCCGGCGGCGGGCGCGTGCGAAGGGTGTGATGCGCGGTGCGCCATGCGTTCGGCTTCGTCCTCGGCGTCCTGCTGACACCCGAGCTCGTCTACGGCGCCGCCTGGGGCTACGTCCAGGCCGGGCAGTCCTTCGACGGCACCGGGCAGGAGATCACCGACCGCACCCGCATCTACGGGGCGTTCGCCCTGCTCGCGGCCGTGGGCCTGGTGATGGGCGTGGTCATCGTCGCGCGCTGGGCGTCGCCGCTGGTCTCGCTGGTGCCGGCGCTGGCCCTGCTCGGCCTGACCGCCTGGTTCCTGGTCGAGCCCGGCCGCGTCCTCGACCTGCCCGGCAAGGTGCCGCCCGCCGGCGACATGGACGCCGGGCTGCGGATGCTGCTCGGCTCCGGCCTGTACGCGATGATGGGGCTCGCGCTGCTGATGCCCAGCTGGGCGCCGCGCCGCTGGGGCTCCCACCGCGACGACGACGACGCCGACATGGACTTCTACTCCGCCATGGACCGCGACGACAGGCACGCCGACCGGCGGATGCGTTGACGGACCCGCGGGCCGGCGGGCCGGGCCCCCGCGCGGGCCCGGCCCGGATCCGGCCGTCCGCTCAGGGCTGCTTCGCCTTGGTCACGAACTGGGTGGTGTAGGTCTTCGACAGGTCGATCTGGTCCTTCTTCTCGCCCACCTCCGGGGAGAACTGCGCCAGCACCTTCAGGACGTTCTCCGCCGCGTCCGGCTTCATGACGCCGTCCCCGTTGAACATGCTGATCGAGTCGCCGATCGCCTTCTCGTACAGCGCGGGATCGCCGCCCGCGTAGTCCTTCGGCATCTTCGCGGCGATCTCCGCGGGCTTGTGGGCCCTGATCCAGCCGAGCGTCTTCACGAACGCGTTCGCGAGCTTCTGCACGGTCCCGGCGTGCGAGGCCACGTACGCGCAGTCCATGTAGAGGGAGCTGGACGGGTACAGCCCGCCGAGCGCCTTCCGCGTGCCCTCCTCGGTGCGCATCTCGACCATGACCTCGGCCTTGCCGGTGCTGACGAGCTTGGCGATGGTCGGGTCGGTCGTCATGCCGGCGTCGATGCCGCCGTTGTCCATCGTGGAGATGAACGTCTGGCCGGCGCCCGCCTTGACCGTCGTGTAGTCGGACGTCTGCACGCCGTTCCGCACGGCGAGTGCGCGGGTGATGAAGTCGGTGGACGAGCCGGGGCTGGTGACGCCGAGCTTCTTGCCCTTGAACGCGGCCGGGGACGACAGCGTGCCGGCCTTCGACGTCGAGACCATCTCCGCCTCGCCGGGCACGTCGGCCATCTGCACGACGCTCTCCACGCACTTGCCCTTGGTCTGCAGGTGGATGGAGTGGTCGTAGAAGCCGACGACGGCCTGCACGTCCCCGGAGATGAGCACGTTCTCGGCCTGCGCGCCCGCCGGTTCGGTGAGCAACTGGACGTCCAGCCCCTGCCCCTTGAAGTAGCCGAGCTGCTCGGTCAGCTTGGCGGGCAGGTAGATGACCTTGTCGATCCCGCCGACCATGATCTTGACGGTGCCGCCGGACCCGCCGTCCCCGCCGCCGCTGGAGTCGCGGCAGGCCGACAGGACCGGCAGGGCGGTGAGGACGGCGAGCGCGGCGGCGCTCACCCGCAGGGGGGTGCGGGCTCTGCTGATGGGCATGGGCTTCTCCTGTCGGGGGGTGTCAGATCTGGACGTCGTGGCCGGAGGCGGCGGGGCGCCAGCGCAGCAGCCGGCCCTCCAGCAGCGTGAGCAGCCACTCGGCGAGCAGGGCCAGCACGGTGATGATGATCATCCCGGCGTAGATCCCGGCGGCGTCGAAGGTGCCCTGGGCGTGGTTGATGAGCAGGCCGAGGCCCTTGTCGGCGCCGGTGTACTCGCCGACGATCGCGCCGATGATGGCGAACCCGAACGCCGAGTGCAGCGAGGCGAGGATCCAGGACGTGGCGCTCGGCACCACGATCGTCCACAGCACCTGGAACCGGCCGGCACCAAGGATCCGCGCGTTGTTCACGAGGTTCCGGTCGACCTCGCGGGCGCCCTGGAAGGCGTTGAAGAACACCGCGAAGAACACCAGCACGAACGCCGTCGCGATCTTGGACTGCATGCCGAGCCCGAACCAGATGATGAACAGCGAGGCCAGGATGATGCGCGGGATCGCGTTGACGGCCTTGATGAACGGCGCGCAGACGTCCGACAGGAACCGGCTGCGGCCGAGCACGATGCCGAGGACCACGCCGCCCGCCGCGCCGAGCGCGAAGCCGATGACGGCCTCCTCCAGGGTGACGGCGATCTGCTCCCAGATCGACCCCTGCGAGGTGCCCTCGGTGAACCAGCCGACGAGCCGGTCCCAGATCTTGGACGGCATCGAGTAGTAGAACGGGTCGATCCAGTGCCGGGCGGCCAGCTCCCACGACCCGAGCCACGCCGCGACGAGCGCGATCCGGACGGCGTTGATGCCGAGGGCGCGGCGCAGCCCGGCGGTGCGCGCCCGCGCGATCGCGGCCAGCTCACCGCGGTCGCCCGCGGCGGCCGGTGCCCTGTCGATGGTCTCCGCGTCACGCGGCATGGCCGGCGCCCCTCTCCCGGGTGATCTGGACCTCTTCGCGCAGCGAGTCCCACACCTCGCGGTAGATGTCGAGGAACCCGCCGGTGAGGCGGACCTCCTCGGCGTCGCGCGGCCGGTCGAGCGGCACGTCGAACACGGCCTTGATGGTGGCGGGCCCCGCGGTCATCACCACGACCCGGTCGGACAGGACGAGCGCCTCCTCCAGGTCGTGCGTGACGAACACGACGGCGGCGCCGGAGCCCGACCACAGCCGCAGCAGCTCGTCCTGCATCAGCCCGCGGGTCTGCACGTCCAGCGCGGAGAACGGCTCGTCCATCAGCAGCACCGACGGCTCGTTCACGAGGGTCTGCGCGAGCGCGACGCGCTTGCGCATGCCGCCCGACAGCTGGTGCGGGTAGTAGCCCTCGAAGCCGGTGAGGCCGACCCGCGCGACCCAGTCGCGGGCGCGGTCGCGGGCCGCGCGGCGGGACGCGCCCCGGTAGCGGGGGCCGGCGGCGACGTTGTCCAGGACGGACCGCCACGGCAGGACGGCGTCGTTCTGGAACATGTAGCCGACGCCGTCCGGAATGCCGTCCACCGGCCGGCCGTGGACGAGGACGCGCCCCTCCGACGCCGGCTCCAGGCCGGAGACGAGGGACAGGGTGGTCGACTTGCCGCAGCCGGTCGGGCCGACCACGGCGACGAACTCGCCGGGACCCACGCACATGTGCAGGTCCCGCACGGCGGTGTGCACGCCGCCGGCCGACCGGAAGCGCTTGGCGGCGCCGTCCAGTTCGATCACCGGGCCGGCGGGCCGCTCGCTGCTCTGTTCTCGGGACTTCGCTCGTTCGGACACGGCGGCACCGTACGAATGCGGCGCGGGTCGCCGGAACCCTTGCCCGCGATGTGCTCGCAAGCCGCGAATCCCCACGTTGCGCGCGTTACCGGGACTTCTGCTCGTTCTGCTCGGCGGGGGCTGGGCGGCCGGGGCGGCATCGATTACGGTGACACGTCATGTCCGTCCGGCCCCGCATCTCCTTCGCACGGCAGGTCCTGATCCTCCAGGTCGGCGTCGTCGTCGTGGTGGCCGTCCTCGGGTACGGGCTGGTCGCCTGGATGCTGGACGGCCGGCTCCGCGACCAGTACGGCCAGCGCGCCCTCACCGTCGCGCGGGCCGTCGCCGTGGACCCGGAGATCCGCGACGCGGTCGCGGCGGGCGACCCCGGGCACACCGTCCAGGACCGGGCCGAGCGGGTCCGCGTCCGGACCGGGGCGCTGTTCGTCGTGGTGACCGACGGGCGCGGCATGCGGCTGTCGCATCCCAACCCGGACCGGCTCGGTGAGCGGGTGAGCACCGACCCGTCCGACGCGCTCGCCGGGCGGGAGGTCGTCCGGGTCGAGCGCGGCACGCTCGGCCTGTCCGCGCGCGGCAAGGTGCCCCTGTACGGGCGGGACGGCCGGATCCTCGGCGAGGTCAGCGTCGGGTTCGACGCCCGCGCGATCGACGGGGAGCTCGCCCGCGTGCTGCGCGAGATGTCGCTGTTCGTCGCCGGCGCCGTCCTGCTCGGCGTGGCCGCGTCGGCGGCGATCGGGCGCCGGCTGAAGCGGCAGACGCTCGGCCTCGAACCGTACGAGCTGGTCGAGCTGGTCCACGAGCGGGAGGCGGTGCTGCACGGCGTCGGCGAGGGCGTCGTGGCCGTCGACACGGCCGGGCGGATCGCGGTGTGCAACGACGAGGCGGCCCGGCTGCTCGGTGCCGCGCCCGAACGGGGCGCGCCCGCCGGGGACCTGGCCGCCGGGGGGACGCTGCGGGACGTCCTGACCGGCGAGCGCGAGGCCGCGAACCTGTTCGTCACGGCGGGGGACCGGGTCCTCGTCGTCAACCGGCGCGAGGTGCGCCGCGACCGCCGCGACCTCGGCGCCGTCATCACGCTGCGCGACCGCACCGACCTGGAGACCCTCGCCCGCGAGCTGGACTCGGTCAGCACCCTGTTCGACGCGCTGCGCGCCCAGCGCCACGAGTACTCGAACCGGCTGCACACCCTGGCGGGGCTGCTCCAGCTCGGCCACGGCGAGGAGGCCGCCGAGTACGTCGGGACGCTGATGGCGGACGCGGCCCGCCGCGCCCCCGCCCCCGACAACCTGCCCGACCCGCTGCCGGACCCCTATCTGCGCGCGTTCCTGTCGGCGAAGTCCGCCGTCGCGGCGGAGAAGGGCGTCCGGCTCGACGTCGGCGCCGGCAGCTACGTGCCCGGCCGCGTCGCCGACCCCCTCGACGTGACGACCGTCGTCGGCAACCTCGTCGACAACGCGGTGGAGGCCGCCCGGCTCGGCCGCCGGCGGCCCGCCCGCGTCGAGGTCGAGCTGCTCGGCGACGGCCGCGACCTGCACGTCACCGTCACCGACTCCGGCGACGGCCTCCCCGAGGGGCTCCGCGACGCCGTGTTCGACGACGGCGTCTCCACCCGCGACACCGCGGCCGGCCGGTCGCGCGGGCTGGGGCTCGGCCTGGCGCGCGGCACCGCCCGCGCCCGCGGCGGCGACGTGACGTTCGTGGACCCCGGCCCGGACGGGACCGGTGGTGGCGGGGCGGGCGGCGGCGGGGCCGTGGCGGTCGCCCGGATCCCCGGAGTACTCGGCGCGGAGGCGGTGCGATGATCAGCGTGCTGGTGGTGGACGACGACTTCCGGGTCGCGCGGGTCCACGCGACGTTCGTGGCGGCGCTGCGCGGGTTCACCGTCGCCGGGGTCGCGCACACCGCCGCGCGGGCCCGGTCCATGGCCGCCGAGCTGGCGCCCGACCTCGTCCTGCTCGACGTCTACCTGCCCGACGCCTCGGGCCTGACGCTGCTGCCCGAGCTGGACGCCGACGTCATCATGGCGACCGCGGCGGCGGAACCGGGCGCCGTCCGGGAGGCGCTGCGCCGCGGCGCCCTGCACTACCTGGTCAAGCCGTTCACCGCCGCCGCGCTGAACGCGCGGCTCACCGCCTACGCCCGCTACCGGGAGGCGCTGTCCGGCGAGCACGAGCTGACGCAGGCCGCGCTGGACGGCGCGGTCCGCGCCCTGTACGCGCCGCTGCACGGCCAGCCGCCCCCGCCGAAGGGGCAGTCGCCGGTGACGGCGCGGCTGGTCGGCGACGCGCTGCGGCGCGCGGACGCGCCCCGCTCCGCCGCCGAGATCGCCGGCCAGGTCGGCGTCTCCCGCGCCACCGCGCAGCGGTACCTGGCCGCGCTCGCCCAGGCGGGACGGGTCGTGGTGACGCTGCGCTACGGCGCGACCGGCCGCCCCGAGCACCAGTACGCGTGGTCGCCGCGGTAGAGCCCGGCGAGGACCTCCTCGATCCCCGACTCCCGCAGCGCGATGTCGCGGACGTCGTGGACCCGCGCCAGCTCGGCGATGACCGCCGCCGCGTTCGCCGAGCGCGGCAGCCGCAGCCACTGCCGCGGCCCCTCCACCCGCTCGGCCTCGATCCCGTCCAGCACGATCGGCGGGCCCGGCCGGGCCAGCTCCACGACCAGCAGCCGGTCGGCGTCCACGGTGCGGCGCAGCGCGTCCAGCCCGCCGTCGAAGGCGAGCCGCCCCCGGTCGATGATCATGACGCGGCGGCACAGCCGCTCGATGTCGCCGAGGTCGTGCGTCGTCAGCAGGATCGTCGTGCCGCGCTCGGTGTTGACGCGGGCCAGGAAGTCGCGGACGGTCGCCTTGCTCACCACGTCCAGGCCGATCGTCGGCTCGTCCAGCACGAGCAGCTCCGGATCGTGCAGCAGCGCGGCGGCGAGGTCGCCGCGCATCCGCTGGCCGAGGCTGAGCTGCCGGACCGGGGTGTCCAGGAACGGCGCCAGCTCCAGCAGCGCGGTCAGCTCGGCGAGCCGCGCCCGGTGCGCCGCCGCCTCCACCCGGTACAGCCGCCGGGCGAGGGCCAGGCTGTCGCGCAGCGGCAGGTCCCACCAGAGCGTCGTCCGCTGGCCGAACACGACGCCGAGTCGGCGCGCGAGCACGGTGCGGCGCCGCGACGGGTCCAGCCCGCAGACCCGCAGCGTGCCGGACGACGCGGTGAGGATCCCGGTCAGCATCTTGATCGTCGTGGACTTCCCGGCCCCGTTCGGGCCGAGGTAGCCGACGAACTCGCCCGGCTCGACGGTGAACGACACGCCGTCCACCGCCCGCACGGCCCTGCGGGTCCGGCGCAGGCCGCCCGAGCGGGCCCGGACGGTGAAGGACTTGACGACGTCCTCAGCCTCGATCATCGCCACCGGCATCAGCTCCCTGTCGAACGGTAGTGCCGCAGCCCCGCCCGCCACGCCGCCGCGCCCAGCGCGCACACCAGCACGGCGACCGCCGGCGAGGCGAACCGGGCGGCGCCCGGCAGCCCGAGGGGGTCGGGGCGGTCCAGAACGTACAGCGCGGGCTGCCAGTTGACGAACGCCAGCGGCACGACGAACGTCACCCCGCGCACGAAGTCGCGGGCGAACATGGTCATCGGGTACTGGGTGAGGAACGCGCCCCCGTAGGTCACCGACTTGCTCGCCCCGTGGCTGTCGATGAGCACGAACTGCACCGCGCCGGCCAGTACCCACAGCCCCCCGAAGATCGCCGTCCCGGACACCACCATCGCGGGGACCATCGCGACCCGGCCCGGCGTCCAGTCCACGCCGGCCTCCGCGAGCGCGTACGCCAGGACGAGCACGGCGGGGACGAGCTTGCCGAAGCGCCGCGGCGAGAACTCCTCCGTCGCGATCTGCACGAGAGGGCTCACCGGCCGCACCAGCATCGCGTCCAGCGTCCCCTGCCGCACGTGGTACCCCAGCCGCTCGGTGGTGCCGAGCACGATGTCGGAGATCCCGAACGCCAGCGCGGACGTCCCGTACAGGAACAGGACCTCCGGCGCGGCGAACCCGGCGATGCGGGGGGCGTGCGCGAACAGCAGCAGGATCGCGGCCGCGTCCAGCCCGGTGACGGCGGCGGTCGTCAGCGCGAGCAGCACCATCGACACCGGGTACTGCGCCGCCGCGCGGATCCACGTCCACGCGAGCAGCCCGTACATCGCGAGCGTGCCGGTCAGTACCGGCCCGGCGGCGCGGCCGGCGGCGCGGCCGGCGGTGCGGTCAGCCACCGTGCACCACCAGCTTGCGCCGCGCGGCCCGGGTCAGCAGCGCCCCGGCCCCGAGCAGCGCGGCGGCCCACGCGGCCTGGAAGGCCAGCGCGCCGAGGACGCCGGCGCCGGTGTGCCGGCCGAGGAACACGTCCGCCGGCACCTGGATCTGCGCCGCCCACGGCAGCGCCCGCGCGACGTCGCCGAGCCGGCCCGGGAAGACCACCAGCGGCAGGATCATCCCGGAGAAGAACAGCGACATCACGAGCGTGACGGCCTGCAGGCCGCGGTCGTCGTGCAGCCAGAACATCCCGAGGGCCACCAGGTAGCGCAGCCCGAAGCCGACCGTCACCGCGAGCACCGTCGCGACCGCGAACGCGGCGAGGTTCGCGGGGGCGGGCGCCCGGAACGGGAAGACCAGCGCGCCCGCCAGCAGCGGCGGGCCGGCGCGCAGCAGCAGGGAGCCCGCCGCGCGGCCGAGGTCGTCGGCGAGCCACCAGCCCTGCAGCCCGACCGGCCGGTACAGGTCGATCGCGACGTCGCCGTTGCGGATGCGCTCGGTGAGGTCCATCCCGCCGAAGATCTGCACCGGCCCGATCAGCGCCTGCGTGATGAAGCAGAAGGTGACGGCGTCGGCCGCGTCGTACCCGCCGAGGGACGGCCGCACCTCCCACAGGGCCAGCAAGACGTAGGCGCGCATGAAGCCGAAGACGGTGTTGGTCAGGGACTCGGTCAGCGAGCCGAGCGGATACGCGGTGTGCCGCCGGAAGCCGTACCACCACACCCACGGAAGGACCCCCACTTGCCGGAAGCCTAGAGAGCCGGACGCCCTCCCACCACGTAATCCGACACAGAACGGGGCCCCGGCGGATCTCGCCGGGGCCCCGTTCCGCGTACGTGGTCCGGCGTACGTGGTTCCGCGTACGCGCGGGCTAGGGGAGCGGGGGCTTGACGGGGGAGTACAGCCAGTCCTGGAAGAACCTGCCCAGGTCCCGGCCGGAGACCTGCTCCGCGAGCGAGGTGAACTGCGCGGTGTTGCCGTTGCGGTACTTGTGGCGGGCGAACCAGGTCCGCAGCAGGGTGAAGAACTCCTCGTCGCCGATCTTCTCCCGGAGGAACTGCAGCATCATGCCGCCGCCGTTGTAGACGCGGTCGTTGAACATCGTGTCGCGCTGCGGGTCGGCGGTCAGCACCGACCAGAACGGGCGCCCCTCGCGGTCGGGGAACGGGCGGGCGGCGTAGGTGGCGCGGGCCGCGTCGTGGACGGTCGTGCCGCCGTGCACCTCCGTGTAGTACCAGGCGGCCCAGGTCGCGAAGCTCTCGTTCAGCCAGACGTCCTTCCAGCGCTCCGGCGAGACGGCGTCGCCGAACCACTGGTGCGCCAGCTCGTGCGCGATGGTGCCCTTGTTGCGGACGGCCGAGTAGACCGGCTTGCTCTGCGTCTCCAGGGAGAACCCGAGCGGCTGCCCGTTGTAGCGGGCGTCGTCGGCGATCGCGCCGGTGCTGCCGAACGCGTACTTCCCGAACGTCTTCGCCCAGAGGTCGGTGACCTCGCTGGTGGTGTCGTAGAAGAAGTCCACCGCGTCCGGCTGGTTCTGGAGCAGGACGGGGTCGACGGCCGTGTAGTTGGGGACGCCGCCGGGCGTGCGGCCCTGCTTCACGTCCCACTTGCCGATGTCGATCGTGGTGAGGTAGCTCGCCATCGGGCTGTCCTCGCGCCACCGGAACACCTCGGCGCGGGAGCGCCCGTCGCGGCGGCTGAACGAGGCGACGGCGGAGCGGTGCCCCATGGGCCGCCCGTTGGCGACGGCGGTCAGGCCCGCCGGGACGGTGATCGTGTAGTCGTAGGTCGCCTTGTCGCTCGGGTGGTCGTTGACCGGGAACCAGGTGCGGGCGCCGTTCGGCTCGCCGCCGACGAAGGCGCCGTCCGGCGTGTGCAGGAACCCGTAGGGGGAGCCGAACACGATCGGGGAGCCCACGATGGTCTGCGGGACGCCGCCGTACTCGACGACCGTCCGGAACACCGAGCCCTTCCGCAGGCCGTGCGCCGGAGTGATGATCAGTTCCTGGCCCTTGCGGGTGTAGCGGGCGGCGCGCCGGTCGACCCGGACGCGCTCCACGTCCATGCCGGACAGGTCCAGGTCGAACCGCGACAGGTTCTGCGTGGCCCGCGCGGTGATGGTCACGGTGCCGTCGAGCTGGTCGTAGTCGGGGTCGTAGCTGACGTCGAGCGAGTAGTGCCGGACGTCGTAGCCGCCGTTGCCCTCCAGCGGGAAGTAGGGGTCGCCCACTCCGGAGGCGCCGGGGGTGAAGCGCCCGTGACCGTGACCGTGGCCGTGTCCGTGGCCGTGGCCGTCCGCGCTCGCGGCGGGCGCGAACGCGACGACGCTCACGGCGGCGACGGCGATCGGGAGCATCCGGCCGGGGATCGCCCGGGACCGGATGGACCGGGGGTGACGCGCCATCAGAGATCCTCTCTCCGAGATGATCAACTAGCGCGCTCACGATGCGCCCTTTCCGGGCCGCTGTCGAGGTCCCTAGCCGCATGTGGCCGGATCGGGGCGGCGGGACGGGCGCGGCCGGAGGTACCGGGCGAGAGGTACCGGGCCGGAGATACCAGAAGGCCCCCGCGGGTGTAGGGACGCGGGGGCCTCCGGGGTCCGAGGGGGGTCAGACCGGAAGAACGGCGGGGATCAGTGGAACTGGCCCTCTTCCGTGGAGCCCTTCAGGGCCGTGGTGGACGAGTCCGGGTTGATCGCGGTGCTGACCATGTCGAAGTAGCCGGTGCCGGCCTCGCGCTGGTGCTTGACCGCGGTGAAGCCCTTCTCGGCGGCCGCGAACTCGCGCTCCTGCAGCTCGACGTAGGCCGTCATGCCGTCGGTGGCGTAGCCGTGCGCCAGGTCGAACATGCTGTAGTTCAGCGCGTGGAACCCGGCCAGCGTGATGAACTGGAACTTGAAGCCCATGTGGCCGAGCTCGCGCTGGAACTTGGCGATGGTCGCGTCGTCCAGGTGCGCCCGCCAGTTGAAGGACGGCGAGCAGTTGTAGGCGAGCATCTGGTCCGGGTACTCGGCCTTGACCGCCTCGGCGAACTTGCGGGCCTGCTCCAGGTCCGGGGTGCCGGTCTCCATCCAGATGAGGTCGGAGTACGGCGCGTAGGCCTTGGCGCGGGCGATGCAGGGCTCGATGCCGTT
This sequence comes from Spirillospora sp. NPDC047418, assembly GCF_040643275.1. Lineage (NCBI taxonomy): Bacteria > Bacillati > Actinomycetota > Actinomycetes > Streptosporangiales > Thermomonosporaceae > Spirillospora > Spirillospora sp. NPDC047418. Next base: position 9,019 of record NZ_JBEYTW010000134.1, on the reverse strand, counting down.
GCGGACCCGGTAGAAGCCCTCCGCGGTGCGCTCGCCGGTGGTGAACTCGCGGTCGCGCTCGTCCACGTCCGTCGTGATCAGGGTCGCGGCCTCGGCGTCGGTCCGCGCGATGATCAGAGACGGCACGTTCGAGATGTCCGCCGCGAGGCGGGCGGTGTTGAGGGTCTTGACGTGCTGCGAGGTCGGGATGAGGACCTTGCCGCCGAGGTGCCCGCACTTCTTCTCGGAGGCCAGCTGGTCCTCCCAGTGCACGCCCGCCGCACCGGCGGCGATCATGCCCTTCATCAGCTCGAAGGCGTTCAGCACGCCGCCGAAGCCGGCCTCGGCGTCGGCCACGATCGGGGCGAGGAAGTGCGTGTCGCCCTCGCCCTCGGCCCACTGGACCTGGTCGGCGCGCAGCAGCGCGTTGTTGATGCGGCGGACCACGGCCGGGACCGAGTTCGCCGGGTAGATGCTCTGGTCCGGGTAGGTCTGGCCCGCCAGGTTGGCGTCCGCCGCGACCTGCCAGCCGGACAGGTAGATGGCCTTGAGGCCGGCCTTGACCTGCTGGACGGCCTGCAGCCCGGTCAGCGCGCCGAGGCTGTGGACGTAGTCCTCCTCGTGCAGGAGCTTCCACAGGCGCTCGGCGCCGAGGCGCGCGAGGGTGTGCTCCTCCTGCACCGAGCCGCGGATCCGCACGACCTCCTCGGCCGTGTAGGTCCGCTCGACGCCCTGCCACCGGGCGTCGGTCTCCCACTGTCGCTGCAGCTCATCGGCTGCGCCCTTGAGGCGACTATCGCTCATGGTCTCGCCCTTCCGTGTCGTCCCCTGGGTGCTTGCAACGACTATGCCCCGGATGCAAGCCCTAAATGAACTCGTGAGTAACGAAAGAACTGCGAAATTTCCGCTACCATGAACCCGTGACGACCTTGCGCCAAGAAGAACCCCTCAACTTGACGAGCGATGTAGACCTCGTCACCTTCGGCCAGCGGCTCCGGCACCTGCGGCGCGGCCGCGGCCTGACGCTGGCGGAGCTCGGCGGCCGCGTCGGCCGCGCCCCCTCCCAGCTCTCCCTGCTGGAGAACGGCCGGCGCGAGCCCAAGCTGTCGCTCCTGCAGGCGCTCGCCGCGGCGCTGGAGTGCCCCGTGGAGGAGCTGCTCCGCCGCCAGCCGCCGAGCCGCCGCGCCCAGCTGGAGATCCAGCTGGAGGAGGCCCAGCGCGACCCGCTGTACCGGACGCTCGGGCTCTCCCACCTCAAGGTCGGCAAGCGGATGCCCAACGAGGTCATCGAGCACATCCTCGCCCTGTACGGCGAGCTGAAACGCAGCCGCACCAAGCCGACCGCGAGCCCGGAGGAGGCGCGCAAGGCCAACGCCGAGCTGCGCCGCCAGATGCACGAGCGCGGCAACCACTTCGCCGACATCGAGCGGGTCGCCTCCCAGACCCTGGACGCGGTCGGGTACCGGCGCGGCGCGGTGTCGCAGGGGCTGCTGATGACGCTGGTCGGCCACTTCGGCTTCAGCCTCCAGTACGTCCAGGACCTGCCGCGCTCGGTCCGGTCCGTGACCGACCTGCGCAACCGGCGGATCTACCTGGAGCGCGAGCAGCTCGGCATGCACACGCCGCGGACGATCCTGCTGCAGACGCTCGGGCACATCGCGCTCGACCACGACCAGCCGCGCGACTTCGCCGACTTCCTGCGCCAGCGCGTCGAGGCCAACTACTTCGGCGCGGCGATCCTGATGCCCGAGCGCAGCGTCGTCCCGTTCCTGCAGGAGGCCAAGGCCGCGCGGGAGCTGTCCGTGGAGGACCTGGCGGACGTCTTCTCCGTCTCCTACGAGATGGCCGCGCACCGCTTCACCAACGTCGCGACCCACCACCTCGACCTCCAGTTGCACTTCACCAAGAACGACGAGAACGGCACGATCTACAAGGCGTACGCCAACGACGGCCTGGCCTTCCCCCAGGACGAGGACGGCGCGATCGAGGGCCAGCGGATGTGCCGGGAGTGGGCCGGGCGCCACGTGTTCGGCGCCGCCGACCGCTTCTCCGTCTACTACCAGTACACCGACACCCCCAAGGGGACGTACTGGTGCCTGTCGCACATCGACCCCAGCCACGAGCGCGACTTCGCGATCACGCTCGGCGTCCGGTTCGAGGACTCGCGCTGGTTCCGCGGCCGGGAGACGACCCGGCGGGTCAAGTCCGCCTGCCCGGACGGCGACTGCTGCCAGCGTCCCCCGAAGGACCTGTCGGACCGCTGGGAGGGCATGGCCTGGCCGTCGGCGCGCGCGCACTCGCACGTGCTGTCGGTCCTGCCGCCCGGCGCCTTCCCCGGCGTGGACGACGCCGACGTCTACGAGTTCCTCGACAGGCACGCCGCCGAATGACCCGCGCCGCCGGCCGCCGCGCACGGTGTTACCCACGGTAACTCTGAATGGTGCTACCGTTGGTAACAGTGATATTGGACGAGAGGGTCAATTAATCATGACGAGCGCGGAGCAGACGCCGTTCTCCCTGGAGCCCAGCGAGGACGTCCGTGAGGTCCGGGACTGGGTGCACGAGTTCGCCGCGGACGTGATCCGTCCGGCGGCCGAGGAGTGGGACGAGCGCGAGGAGACGCCCTGGCCGCTGATCCAGGAGGCGTCCAAGGTCGGCATCTACTCGCTCGACTTCTTCGCCACCCAGTGGCTCGAGCCGACCGGCCTCGGCATCCCCGTGGCGTTCGAGGAGCTGTTCTGGGGCGACGCGGGCATCGCGCTGTCCATCGTCGGCACCGGCCTCGCCGCCGCGTCCGTCGCCGCCGTCGGCACCCCCGAGCAGACCGCCGAGTGGGTGCCGCAGATGTTCGGCAGCGCCGACGACATCAAGCTCGGCGCGTTCTGCGCCTCCGAGCCCGACGCCGGCAGCGACGTGGGCTCGATCCGCACCCGCGCGGTCTTCGACGAGGCCAAGGACGAGTGGGTGCTGAACGGCACCAAGACCTGGGCGACCAACGGCGGCATCGCCGACGTCCACGTGGTGGTGGCGTCGGTGTACCCCGAACTGGGCAGCCGCGGCCAGGCCAGTTTCATCGTCCCGCCGAACACCCCGGGCCTGAAGCAGGGCCAGAAGTTCAAGAAGCACGGCATCCGCGCCTCCCACACCGCCGAGGTCGTCCTCGACGGCGTGCGCGTCCCGTCGCACCTGATCGTCGGCGGCAAGGAGAGGTTCGACGAGCGCATCGCGCGCACCCGCGAGGGCAAGAGGTCCAAGGGCCAGGCCGCGCTGAAGACGTTCGAGACGACCCGCCCGTCCGTCGGCGCGATGGCGCTCGGCGTCGGCCGCGCCGCCTACGACTACGCCCTGCAGTACGCGCGCGAGCGCGAGCAGTTCGGCAGGAAGATCGGCGACTTCCAGGCCATCGCGTTCAAGCTCGCCGACATGAAGACCCGGCTGGACGCCGCGCGCCTCATGGTGTGGCGGGCCGCGTGGATGGCCCGCACCGGCAAGGACTTCACCAGCGCCGAGGGCTCGATGGCCAAGCTCGTGGCCAGCGAGATGTCGGTGTACGTCACCGAGGAGGCCATCCAGATCCTCGGCGGCAACGGCTACACCCGCGAGTACCCGGTCGAGCGCATGCACCGCGACTCCAAGATCTTCACGATCTTCGAGGGCACCTCGGAGATCCAGCGCCTCGTCATCGGCCGCACCATCACGGGCCTGCCCGTCCGCTAGCCGCCGACCTGTGCGAACAGTCGGGTCGCCCTTGAGGTCCCCTGCCCTGCGGTTCCGGCACGCAGCCGCCCGCAGCAGGGGTCTCGGCCCGACTGGGAGTCGTCGGGGAGTGGATCGTGGCCGACGATGGCCACCGCCCGCCGGGGGCCGGTGCCGTGCGCGGGGGCACGGCACCGGGGCGGAGGGCACCGGGCCCATGGATGCCCGGGGCTGTCAAGGGCGAGGATCGCCCGGCGTTCGCCCGTCCGAAACGTTATAAATCGCCGTAGTTTCACTTCTGGCGCACTGCTTGTCTCAGGTTCGGCCGGTTGATCATCCGGCCGAACTGAGACCGGGCCATCCGCCCGCCGCCAGGAGGCAATGGTGCCCAGGACACGCTGGATCACCGCGACCGCGCTGGCGGCCGCGGGAACGCTCCTCACCGCCGGCCTCGCCGTCCCCGGACGGGCCGCGCCCCCGCCCCCGCGCTCCCAGCCCCCCGGCGACCGTCCCGAGCTGCCCGACATGGACGCCCGGCCCGGTCGGCTGGCCCCCACCGGCCGGCAGCGGGACGCCGCCCGCGGGGTGAGCGTGCGGTGGAACAAGCTCGGCACGCCCGCGGCGGTGACCGACGCGGAACCCCTCGCCGGCGGACTGCCCGGCGACCCGGAGAAGGCCGCGCGCGCCTACCTCGCCGGCCACCGGGACCTGTTCGGCCTGGACGCCGCCGCCGTCGGCGCCCTGGAGAGGGTCGCGGTCAACCCCATCGGGAAGGGCGCGGCCGTGCTGCTGCGCCAGCGCTTCGGCGACCTGCCCGCCGGCCACGACGGCCTCGTCGCGGTCGGCGTCAGCGAGGGCAAGGTCGTCTCGGTGACCTCCACCCTCGCCCGCGACGACGCGGCGCCGGCACCGGCCACGCTCGCCCGGAAGGACGCGGTCGCGGCGGCCGGGCGGGACGCGGGCATCATCGTCTCGGACGCCACGACCCGCAAGGTGCGGCTCGTGGCCGTCCCCACCGCCGAGGGCGTCCGCAGCGCCTACGAGGCCACGCTGATCGACGGGTCGGGGGGCGAGCCGAAGGCCGTCACGTCCTACGTCGACGCGCGCACCGGGTCGGTGCTGGTGCGGGAGAACCTCGTCGACCACGACAGCGACAACCCGCGCTGGGCGGTGTTCCCGGCGACCCCGTCCGGGGACTACTCGTCCCGCGACACCCGGCGGACGTGGTGCTTCGCCCCCGCGCGGGGCTGCCGGTACGTCGCCGGAGGCGATCCGGCCACCGGACGGCCCTGGGACGCCGACCCCGCGACCGGCGCCTCGACCGCGACCAGCCTGGGCAACGCGGCGCACACCTACGAGAACCGCGCGAACGGCGACCCGTTCTCGGTCGGCACCCGCACGAGCGCGCCGAGGGCCGGCCGGGACTACGACTACCGCTGGGCGAACCAGTGGCACGAGAGCAAGTGCGACCCGGCGTCGATGGACAGCCCGCAGGAGGCCGACGTCGAGGCGGCCATCTCGAACCTGTTCGTCCAGCACAACCGCATGCACGACTGGTCCTACCGGCTCGGCTTCACCGAGTCCGCATGGAACATGCAGGCCGACAACGGCGGCCGCGGCGGGCTCGGCGGCGACCCCGAGCAGGGCAACGCGCAGGCCGGGGCGAGGATCGCGAGCGTCCGCGACAACGCCAACCAGATCACCCCGCCCGACGGCACGCCGGCCATCAGCAACATGTACCTGTGGCAGCCGATCGCGGGCGCGTTCTACCCGCCGTGCGTCGACGGCGACTTCGACACGAGCGTCATCGGGCACGAGTACTCGCACGGCATCTCCGGCCGCATGATCGCCGGGCCGGACGCCGGGTGGAGCGGCCCGCAGGCCGGGGCCATGAACGAGAGCACCTCGGACCTGTTCGCGATGGAGTACCTCAACGAGTACGGGTTCCGGGCCCCCGGCCGGACGCCGTACGTCACCGGCGCGTACGTCACCGGTGAGCCGGAGTCGGGGATCCGCAACTACGACATGAGCAGGAGCCCGCTCAACTACAGCGATCTCGGCTACGACCTGGTCGGCACGCAGGTCCACGCCGACGGCGAGATCTGGACCGCCACCCAGTTCGACGTGCGGCAGGCGTTCGTGAAGCGGTACGGCGCGGGCAGCGCGTCCCTCCAGCGCAAGTGCGCGGACGGGAAGGTGCCGGTCGACAAGTGCCCCGGGAACCGCCGCTGGGCGCAGCTGTCGTTCGACGCGCTGCTGCTCATGGCGTCGGGGGCGGTCAGCTACGTCGACCACCGCAACGCCCTGCTCGCCGCCGACACCATCCGCTTCGGCGGCCGGGACCACGCCATGATGTGGAGGGCGTTCGCCCAGCACGGGCTGGGAGAGGACGCGGCCAGCGACGGGCCCGGCGACGCCGACGCGCGGCCGAGCTTCGCGTCCCCCCTGTCGCGCGACGCCCGCGTGACGCTGAAGCCGGCCGGTGACGCGCGGGGCGCCAAGGTGCGGCTCTACGTCGGCGACTACGAGGCGCGGGCCGTCCCGGTGGCCGACACCGACCCGGCGACCCCGCTCGGCGACACGTTCGCGATGACGCCCGGCCGGTACTCGTTCGTCGCGGCCGGCGAGGGCTTCGGGCACAAGCGGTTCACCGCGGTGATCGGCTCGCACCGGCGGACGCTGCCGGTCGCGATGTCCCGCAACGAGGCGGCGAGCGCCAACGGCGCGACCGCCACCGGTGACGGCGTGTCCCAGCCGGCGCTGCTGGACGAGACCGAGGCGACCAACTGGCAGTCGGTCAATGCCCCGGTCGCGGGACGCCAGGTGACCGTCGACCTCGCCGGCGACCGCCCGGTCAGGGTGGGCCGGGTGCAGGTGAGCGCGATGCTGCGGCCGTCGGCGGCCGGCGACCCGGAGGGGGCGGGCGCGGCGCAGAACCGCTTCACGGCGCTGCGCGCCTTCCGGCTGCTGGCCTGCGACGCCACCCGGGCCGACTGCTCGCGGGACGCCGGGTACCGGACCGTCTACACGAGCCCGTCCGACGCCTTCCCGGCGGACCGGCCGCGCCCGACGGCGCCCGACCTCGTCCTGCGGTCGTTCGACCTGCGGGACACGAGGGCGACGCACCTGCGGCTCCAGGTGGTCTCCAGCCAGTGCACCGGCGCACCGGAGTACGCGGGGGAGCAGGACGACGACCCGCGCTCCGGCACCGACTGCGGCACCGCGAGCCCGCTGGCCGGCGTCGTCCGGGCGGCCGAGCTCCAGGCGTTCGCACGGTAGCCGCGCGCCGCCGGGGCGGGCCGGTGTTGTCGCGGGGTAACACCCCCGATACCGTTCTGTCATGACGAACACGGCGGGCAGGCCGGGGCCCGGAGCGCGCCGCGACCCCGGCCGTCGCCGTGCCCTGCTGGAGGCCGCCGACCGGGTCATCCAGCGGGAGGGCCCGGAGGCGTCCATGGCCGCGATCGCCGCCGAGGCCGGGATCAGCAAGCCGATCCTGTACCGCCACTTCGGCGACAAGAGCGGCCTCTACCAGGCCCTCGCCGAGCGGCACACGGGCAAGCTGATCGAGGGCATCCGGGAGGAGTTCTCCCGCGGCGACGAGCCGGTCCGCGACCGCACCCGCTCCACCATCGACACCTACCTGGCGACGATCTCCAAGAACCTCCACCTGTACCGGTTCCTGATGCACCGGGCGAGCGCCGAGGACACGGCCACGCACAGCGCGATGAGCACGATGATCCGCGACGTGAGCCGGGAACTGGCCGAGGTGATGATCGCCGAGGGCGAGATGACCGACCGCACCCGCGCCTACGTGTGGGGCCACGCGATCGTCGGCATGGTGCAGACCGCCGGCGACTGGTGGCTCGACCACGCCGAGGACGTGCCGCGCGAGGCCGTGGTGGACGGGCTCGTCGACCTCGTCCTCGGCGGGCTCCCGGCCGCCGCGTCCGGCCTGCGCGGCCCGCGGCCGCCCGGCGGCCCGGCCGCCGGCTGAGCGGGCGGCCGGACCGGGGTCAGCGCAGCCCGAACTCCCAGGTGCGGCCCTCGCCGTACTCCTTGAGGATGCGCCGGGCGGTCGTGGTCACGTGCACCTCGTCGGGGCCGTCGAAGATCCGGCCGGCCCGCGCGTGCCGGTACATGTGGCCGAGCGGCGTGTCGTCGGTGAGGCCCTCGGCGCCGTGCACCTGGATCGCCCGGTCGATGACGTTGTGCAGCATCCGCGCCGCCACCACCTTGATGACGCCGATCTCGACCCTCGCCTGATCACCCGAGTCGATCTTGTGCGCGGCCTGGAGGGTGAGCAGCCGGGACGCCTGGATCTCGGCGTAGGAGTCGAACACGTGCTGCTGGAGCAGCTGCTTCTTGTGCAGCGGCTCGCCGAACGCCGTCCGGACGTGCATCCGCGCGCACATCAGGTCGAACGCCCGCTGCGCCTGCCCGAGGAAGCGCATGCAGTGGAAGATGCGGCCGGGGCCGAGCCGCTCCTGCGCGATGACGAACCCGTGCCCGCGCGGCCCGAGCAGGTTCGACTCGGGGACGCGCACCTCGTCGTACAGCACCTCGCAGTGCCCGCCGTCCAGGCCGAGGACGGGCGTGTCGCGGACGATCGTGTACCCCGGCGTGTCCGTCGGCACGAGGATCATGCTGAACGACAGGTACGGGGAGGTGCCCTCGGGCTCCGTCCGGCACATCACGGTCGTGTACGCGGCCGTGTTGGCGAGGGTGGTGAACCACTTGCGGCCCCGGACGACCCACTCGCCGTCCTCCAGCGTCGCGGTGGTGGCCAGCTGCGTCGGGTCGGAGCTGGAGATGCCCGGCTCGGTCATCGCGAAGCTCGGGTTGATCTCGGCCTGCACGAGCGGCTCGAGGAACCGCTCGCGCTGCGCGGCGCTCGCGTAGCGGTGCAGCATGAGCGAGTCCTGGAGCGTGTAGGTGCCGAGCGCGGCCTGCCCGAACTCGCTGCGCCCCTGGACCTCGTTGACGTAGACGTAGTCGAGGAACGGCAGCCCGCCGCCGCCCAGCTCCGCCGGGTGGCCGAGCGCCCACAGGCCCTCGGCCTTGGCGTCCCGCCGCAGGCCCGCCAGCAGCTCGGCCGCCTCGTCCCCGCCCGCGCGCAGCACCGGCTCGGCGGGCTCGACGCGCTCGGTCATGAAGGCGTGGACGGCGTCGCGCACCGGGCGCACGGACGCGGGCACTTCGAAGCTCATGATCCCTCCCGGGTGACTAGAACCGCATTCTGTCGCGGAACGGGGCGGATGCGAAGGGGGCGCGGCGCACCGGGCGTCCGAAGCGCGCGGCGGCCCGCGGCGGACGCTCGACGCCGTGTCGACCGACGACCTGA
>NZ_JBEYTW010000133.1:0-21342 GCF_040643275.1 Spirillospora sp. NPDC047418 | reverse complement strand
GTTGTTATGAGCGCGTCCATAACAACAACACGCCGCAGGTCAACGGATCTGGTGGTCGGGGGTGGGTGACGCGCTGGTCACCACAGGGGTGCTCGGGCGGCGGATCGAGTTCATCCGGACCCCAGGTCCGCCCCCGGCACCTCCATCCTGAGCCTGGTCGGTGAGGTGGGGCCGGCCGGACGGCTTGTCGGTGAAAAATCGGAGGGGCTGGATGTGCGGTCTGCGTAGGGTTGGACGGTGTCCGAGCTGAAGCGGCTGCGTGCCGGCCATGCTCCGGCGGTTCTGGCCTTCGAGGTGGCGAACCGCGCCTACTTCGCTGCCTCGATCTCCGACCGCGGTGACGAGTACTTCGCCCATTTCGCCGACCATCACGGCGCCATGCTGGCCGAGCAGGAGGCCGGCATCGGTGCCTACTACGTGCTCCTCGCCGAGGACGGCTCGGTGCTGGGCCGGTTCAATCTGTACCGGTTCGAGGACGGCATCGCCGAACTCGGCTACCGGGTCGCGCAGCACGCTGCGGGCCGCGGTGTGGCGACGGCGACCGTCCAGGAGCTGTGTCGGCTCGCGGCGGCGCGGCACGGGCTGCGGACGCTGCGGGCCGCCACCGCCCGCGAGAACGTCGCGTCCCAGCGGGTGCTGGTCAAGGCGGGGTTCGTCCCGGTCGGTCCGGCCGACCCGTCCGACCTGGGCGGTAAGCCGGGCACGTGGTATCAGCGCGATCTGAGGGGTGGGCGCCCCGCACGGTCTGCTCTGGACGCACGTCGACGAGGTGAACACCGCACGTGCGGTTGGGGAGCCGGTGGTGCCGGGGGTTAGGTGAGGGCGGTGGTCAGTAGGGCGAAGGCGGCGATGATGACGGCGACGCGGGCGTAGTGGTAGCGGTCCCAGCGGTTCATCTGGTCCTTCCAGTCGGCGGGACGGTTCTCCGGGGTCCATGTCTTGCCCCGGTTGTTGATCGGGACGAGCAGCAGCACCGACATGAGCACGCTGACGATGAGCAGCGCGCCGGCGGTGATGGTGAGGCCGGTGCCGTCGTCGCCCCATCCGGCGATGGCCAGGACGGCGACGAGGGCGAGCGAGGTGATGTACCAGACGGGCATCACGGCGCCGAGCATCCGGCCGCCGTGGGCGCGGCCGAGTTGGCCGCTGTCCTCGGGCAGCGCGTTGAGGATCCGGTTGATGACGAAGGCGACGGAGAACTCCACCCCCACCATCAGGCCGACCACCACGATGGTGATGACCCCGAGTGCGTTGAGCATGATGGCCCCTCCTGAAATCTAGCATTGCTAGGTGATGTGGCAATGCTATTACTACTGCTGCTTGATTGTCTAGCAGTGCTAGGGTCGAGCCATGTCGGTTCAGGAACGCAAGCAGCGCGAGCGGGCGGAGCGTGAGCGCCTCATCGTGGCGACGGCCCGCGAACTCGCCGAGCAGCAGGGGTGGGACGCGGTCACCACCCGCCGGCTGGCCGAGCGCATCGAGTACAGCCAGCCCGTCCTCTACAGCCATTTCCGCGGCAAGCGCGAGATCATCGGCGCCGTCGCCCTGAAGGGGGCGGGCGAGATGGCCGTGGCGCTGCGGGCCGCGACCGCCGCCGCGGACGGGCCGCGTGCCCGGGTCGCCGCCCTCGCCCGCGCCTACCTCGACTTCGCCGAGCGCAACCCGGCGGTCTACGACGCCATGTTCCAGCTCGACGGCGGCCTCGCGTTCGCCCACGAGGACACCCCGGAGCCGCTGAAGGACGCCTTCGCCGCCCTGCTGGAGAGCCTCGGCGAGGTCGCCGGGGACGGTGTCCACCCGGCACTGTTCACCGAGACGTTCTGGGCGGCCCTGCACGGTCTGGCCACCCTGACCCGGGCGGGACGGCTGCCGCCGGAGCACACCGAGTCGAGGGTGGAACTGCTGGTGGACCGGCTCGCCATCGTCTGACGCACAGGCGGCCGGGGCCCTCGGGCTTCGACCCCATATGCGCCCTTAGCGGGCGGGGAGGATTCGGCCCTTCACTTCGCCGAAGCCAATGCGGGTGCCGGACGCGCCTGGGGCCGTGGCGGTGATGGAGACCTCGTCACCGTCCTCAAGGAAGGTGCGGGGTTCGTTGTTGACTTCGACGGGTTCCTTGCCGCCCCAGGTGAGTTCGATGAAGGCTCCGCGTTCGTCCTTGGCGGGGCCTGAGACCGTGCCCGAGGCGAACAGGTCGCCAGTGCGGGACGAGGCGCCGTTCACTGTCATGTGCGCGAGCATCTGGGCCGGGGACCAGTACATCTCGCGGTAGGGCGGGTGGGAGACCACCTGGCCGTTCCATGAGACTTCGAGGGCCAGGTCCAGGCCCCACGGGTTCTTCTCCTGGAGGTAGGGGAGTGGCTCCGGGTCTTGGGGCGGGGTCGCTACGCGGGCCGCTTCCAGGGCGAGGAGGGGAACGACCCAATGGGAGATGGACGTCGCGAAGCTCTTCCCTAGGAACGGCCCAAGGGGGACGTACTCCCAGGCTTGGATGTCGCGGGCCGACCAGTCGTTGACCAGGACGACGCCGAAGACGTGTTCGGAGAAGTCTTCCGTGGTTACCGGGGTGCCCAGAGGAGTACCGGTGCCTACTACGAAGCCGACCTCGGCTTCGATGTCCAGGCGGCGGCTCTCACCGAAGGTGGGGGCGTCTTCGCCCTTGCGCTGGCCCGTCGGGCGGACGATGTCCGTCCCGGACGGGATTACCGTGCCCGCGCGGCCGTGGTAGCCCACCGGGAGGTGCTTCCAGTTCGGCATGAGCGGCTCGGCACCGGGGCGGAACAGGCGGCCCAGGTTCGATGCGTGGTGCTCGGACGCGTAGAAGTCGACGTAGTCGGCCACCGTGAACGGCATGTGCATGGTGACCGCGTCCACCGGATGCACTGCCGCGTCCGGGACGTCGTCCGCAACCAGGTCGAGGATCTGCTCGCGCACCTCCACCCAGCGCGCGTGGCCCTGCGCCATGAACGGGTTCAGGGACGGTGCCGCGAAGACGTCGTCGTCCAGCGCCAGCGCCAGGTCCACGACCGAGTCGGCTACTCGGACGCCTACGCGGGGAGCCCCAGCGGCGGGAGAGAAGACGCCGTACGGGAGGTTGGCGAGCCCGAAAAGTGAGCCTTCGGGGATCGCGATGCGGGTCATCGGGTGGTCTCCTGGAGGGCGGACGCCAGCAGGCCCAGGTCCGCGAGTTCGTTCAACGGGTCGGTGATGCTGCACGTCCCGAAGGACAGGAACCGGCCGCGCGCCGCGGCCGTCCGGGCCTTGCCCAGGACGCGCACGCGGGACGCGATGGACGGGGCGTCCCGGTCGGCCAGCACCGCGGCCAGCTCCGCCGCCGGGCGGCCGCGCAGCGCGGCGTCGGTCGCGAGCAGCAAGTTCAGGAAGCCGTGCTGGTGGAAGCCCGTCTCCGGGTCGGTGTTCCGGACGGGGTGGTGCAGTCCCGCGGTCGCCTTGAACGGCAGGCGGGCGTCCACGACCGCCTTGATCCCGGCGGCCAGTTCGTCCGGGCTCGGGTAGAGGTGCGCCTTCACGCCGCCGGTGCGGAACTTCGCGCGGTGCCGCCGCGCGGCCACCTCGGCGATCATCGCGGGCCGGCGGTCGTCGCGCGGGATTTCGACGTAGACCGGCGCGGCGGGGTGGCCGAGCAGGCGGAAGAACTCCTCGGGCTGCATGCCGGACGGGACGGCGACCTCCAGGCCGCGCACGGTGAGGACCAGGTCGGCGGCGGCCGTCAGGGCCTTCACCGCCTGGCACGGGCCGCCGGGTGCGGTGATCGACACCTCCAGGGGCTCGCTGCCGATCAGCGGGTACAGCTCGTCCAGCGCGGTCGCGGGCAGGACGAGGGGGCCGACCGCGGCGGCGTACGGGGCGGCGCGGTGCGCGCGGTGGGCCGGGACGGCGTCGGCGAGCGGGGCGAGGCCCGGCGGGAACACGGCCGCGTCGTCGCACAGCGCGCGGGCGAACGGGGGAATCATCGCCGGCCTGCCCAGGTCCAGGCGTAGCCGGGGTCTTCGCAGGCCAGGCCGCCCTCACCGAGTTCGAGCGGGTGGAACGTGTCGACCATGACCGCGAGTTCGTCGAAGAACTCGACGCCGATGCTGCGCTCGTAGGCGCCGGGCTGCGGGCCGTGCGCCAGGCCGCCGGGGTGGACCGACACCGAGCCCTGGCCGATGCCCGACCCCTTGCGCGCCTCGTAGTTCCCGCCGCAGTAGAACATGATCTCGTCCGAGTCGACGTTCGAGTGGTAGTAGGGCACCGGGATCGACAGCGGGTGGTAGTCCACCTTGCGCGGCACGAAGTTGCACACGACGAAGTTGTGGCCCTCGAACACCTGGTGGACGGGCGGCGGCTGGTGGACGCGGCCCGTGATCGGCTCGAAGTCGTGGACGCTGAACGTGAACGGGTACAGGCAGCCGTCCCAGCCGACGACGTCGAACGGATGCCGCGCGTAGGTCATGCGGGTGCCGACGATGCCGCGCGAGGTGCGGTGCTTGACGTAGACCTCGACGTCGGTCTCGTCCGACGTGAGGGGTTCGCCGGGGCCGTGCAGGTCGCGTTCGCAGTACGGGGCGTTCTCCAGGAACTGGCCGTAGCGCGACAGGTACCGCTTCGGCGGCGCGATGTGGCCGGTGGCCTCGATCGCGTAGGCGCGCAGGGGCTCGTCGCCGGTCGGCAGCCAGCGGTGCGTGGTGGACGTCGGGATGATGACGTAGTCGCCCTGTTCGGCGGGGAGCGTGCCGAAGACCGTCTCGACCGTGGCGGTGCCCGACTCGATGTAGACGATCTCGTCGCCGGTCGCGTTGCGGTACAGCGGCGAGCCGGCGGCCGACACCACGTAGGAGAGGCGCACGTCGCTGTTGGCGAGGATCACCCGCCGCCCCGTGACGGGGTCGGTCTCGCCCCACGTCTCCTTGGGGAACAGTTCGTGCAGCTTCAGGTGGCGGGGCTTCAGCGGGTGGTTGGGCGTCGTCGCCACGTCCGGGACGTCCCAGGGCTGGGAGTCCGTGATCGCGGACGGGATCTCCCGGTGGTACAGGAGGGACGAGTCGGACGAGAACCCCTCCTCGCCCATCAGTTCCTCGAAGAAGAGCCGCTTCCCGCCGTCCCCCTGGTCGCCGTGACGGTGCTGGGTGTGGCGCTTCGGCGGCACGTGGCCGACCCGACGGTAGTGGGCCATGTCCCTCGCCTCCGATGGTTAATGCATGAACTACTTTCTGCCGACACTACGGGTCTTCTCCCGTCCAGGGAAGGGCCTAACCCGGCCACGGCCGGCGGCAGGTCGGGTTCTCGCGGCGGCGTCAGTTGCGCTCGCGCGCGTCGAAGGACGTCCGGCCGGCGATGAGCTTGTCCAGCAGCATGATCAGCATCCGCTGCTCGGTCACGGTGAGCGTCCCGGCCCACTGGCGCTCCCGCGCGTGCTGCCCGGCGAAGATCTCCAGCATCGCCTCGCGGCCCCGCTCGGTCAGCGAGAGGATCACCGACCGGCCGTCCCGCTCGCCGGGCGCGCGGGCCATCATCCCGTCCGCGACCAGCGTCTTCGCGAGGTTGGACACGGCGGCGCGGCTCATCCCGGCGAGCGTGGCGGCGCGGCCCGGCTCCAGCGGGCCGGCCAGCCAGGTCACGAACAGCAGCCGGAATCCCGCCCAGGAGTGCCCGCGCGGCCGGTGCACCGTGGACTCCAGGTCGTAGGTGACGATCGCGGACGCCCGGTTGAGGGTGAGCAGCAGCCGGGTCGCGAGCCGGTCCGGGAAGCCGAACTCCTCCGACAGCCGCCGCCCCGCGAGGTCGACGAACGTCCAGAAGCCGAGGTCGTCAGGCTCATCGCTCATCGTCGCGCCCCCATCCGGTTCATGGTTTGACCATTTAACCCGTCCGGGGCGGGGAGTGTCAGCGGAAGATCGCCGGGCATCTCCCCGGATGCGGGGACCGGCGGATTCGGGGAGGGACGATGGCGACCGTCGCCGACCAGTTCATCGAGGTGCTGCGGCAGGCCGGCGTGCGGCGCGTCTACGGGGTCGTGGGCGACAGCCTCAACCCCGTCGTGGACGCGATCCGCCGGACGGACGGCATCGAGTGGGTACACGTCCGCAACGAGGAGGCGGGCGCGTTCGCGGCGGCGGCCGAAGCCCAGACCACCGGGCGGCTCGCGGCGTGCGCGGGCAGTTGCGGGCCCGGCAACATGCACCTGATCCAGGGCCTCTACGACGCGCACCGGTCGGGGGCGCCCGTGCTGGCGCTGGCGTCGCAGATCCCGAGCGTGCAGATCGGCACCGGTTACTTCCAGGAGACCCACCCGGAGCGGCTGTTCGTCGAGTGCAGCCACTACTGCGAGACGATCGGCACGCCGGAGCAGATGCCGCGCGTCCTGCGGATCGCGATCCAGCACGCGATCGGGCACGGCGGCGTCGCGGTGCTGACGATGGCGGGCGACATCGCGGGCAAGGACGCCGCGGAGCCGGCCGGCGAGCACGACTTCCTCGTGACGAAGGGGATCGTCCGGCCGCCGGCCGATCAGGTCGAGCAGCTCGCCGCCGCGCTGAACCGGGCGCGCAAGGTGATGCTGTTCTGCGGCTCCGGTGTGAAGGACGCGCACTCCGAGGTGATGGAACTGGCGCACAAGCTCCTGTCGCCGGTGGGGCACGCGCTGCGCGGCAAGGAGTACATCCAGTACGACAATCCCTACGACGTGGGGATGAGCGGGCTTCTCGGCTACGGCGCCTGCTACGAGTCGATGCAGGCCGCCGACCTCGTCCTGTTGCTGGGCACCGACTTCCCGTACGACCCGTTCCTGCCCGGCCAGAACACCATCCAGGTGGACGACGATCCGGCGAAACTGGGTCGCCGGACCCCGCTCGACCTGGCCGTCCACGGCGACGTCGGTGAGACGTTGAGGCTCGTCTTGGGCAAGGTCGAGCAGAAGCACGACCAGGCGTATCTGGACGACATGCTGCACCGCCACGCGCGCGCTCTGGAAGGCGTCGTCTCCGCCTATACGCGCGACATCGAGAAGCACATCCCGATCCACCCCGAGTACGTCGCGAGTGTCCTGGACGACCTCGCCGCCGACGACGCGATATTCACCGTGGACACCGGCATGTGCAACGTCTGGGCCGCCCGCTACCTCACCCCCAACGGCCGCCGCCGCGTCATGGGCTCGTTCGTGCACGGGTCCATGGCGAACGCGCTGCCGCACGCCATCGGCGCCCAGTACGGTGCGCCCGGCCGCCAGGTCGTCTCGCTCTCCGGCGACGGCGGCCTCGGCATGCTGCTCGGCGAGCTGCTCACAGTGAAGCTGCACCGCGTCCCGGTGAAGATCATCGTGTTCAACAACGCGTCGCTCGGGATGGTGCGCCTCGAGATGATGGTGGACGGCTTCCCCGCCTTCGAGACCGACCACGAGGCCGTCGACTTCGCGGCGGTCGCCGAGGCGATGGGGATCGAGTCGGCGCGCGTGGAACGTCCGACCGACGTCCGCACCGTGATGGAACGCGCCCTGGCCGCGCCCGGCCCCTACCTTCTGGACGTCGTCACCGACCCGAACGCGCTGTCCATCCCGCCGCGCATCACCCCGCAGCAGGTGAAGGGGTTCGCGCTCTCCGCGGGCAAGACCGTCCTCACCGGCGGTGTCGGCAAGATGCTCGACCTCGCGCGCAGCAACCTGCGCAACATCCCGCGCCCCTAGCGGAACTCGCGGGCGATCTCCGTGAGGGTCTCGTCCACCACTTCGGACATGGAGCGGGCGCGCTGCTCCTCGATCCAGGTCAGGGACGCGATGCGGAGCGCGGTGATGAAGGCCCCGGCCATGACGCGCGGGCGGAGGCCGCCGGGCGGGATCTCGTCGCGGGCGGCGATCAGGTCGGCGAGGGCGCGCTCGAACTCGGCGTAGTGGGCGAGCTGCCGGGCCAGCACGGACGGGTGGTTGCGGGCGAGCCTGACCTGCGCGGCCCACTGCGGGTCCAGGGGGCCGAACTGGTCGTGGACGGCGTCGAACGCCGCGCGCAGCGCCGTCCAGGACGACTCCTCCGGCGGACGGGTCTCGAACGTCTCCAGCAGCGACCACATGCGCTGCTCGCCGCCGTAGAGGAGGGCCTCCTCCTTGCCGCCGAAGTAGTTGGAGAAGGTGCGGCGGGACACGCCGGCGGCGTCGGCGATGGCCTCGACCGTGACCTCGTCGAGGCCCTGCTCGACGGCGAGGCGCATCGTGGCCTCGTGCAGGGCGCGGCGCGTCGCCTCCTTCTTGCGCTCGCGCAGCCCGCCCTTGCGCTCGCCCAGCGCGCTCCTGCCCAGCGTGCTCTTGCCCTCGCCCAAAGCACTCTTCCGCTCGCGCAGTCCGCCGGTGCTCTCCATGGTCGCTCCAGCCTACTCACCTTCAAATGCTGCTCCGTGAGAAAACTTGCCCACTGGGAATAACATTCCCGGGTCGCGGGGTTGACTCCTCGTTCCCAACTTCTCCGCGGAGGCGTCTCTTGTCCGTTCCTGCCCCGTCCAGACCAGCGCCGATGTCGCACCGGCAGGTCCTCGAAGCGCTCAGCGGACTGCTCCTGGTGCTGTTCGTGGCGATGCTCAGCAGCACCGTCGTGTCGACCGCGCTGCCGCAGATCATCGGTGCGCTCAAGGGCAGCCAGTCGCAGTACACCTGGGTCGTCACCGCGACCCTGCTGGTGTCCACCGCCAGTACCCCGATCTGGGGCAAGCTGGCCGACCTCTACGACAAGAAGATGCTGCTCCAGGTGGGCGTCGGCATCTTCATCGTGGCGTCCGCGGCGTCCGGGTTCGCGCAGAACACCGCGCAGCTCATCGCGGCCCGCGCCGTGCAGGGCCTCGGCGTCGGCGCGCTGCAGATCCTCGTCCAGATCATCATGGCGGCGATGATCAGCCCGCGCGACCGGGGCCGCTACTACGGGTACCTCGGCGGCGTGATGGCCGTCGCGACCGTCGGCGGGCCGCTGCTCGGCGGGCTG
Organism: Spirillospora sp. NPDC047418; assembly: GCF_040643275.1. Taxonomy (NCBI): domain Bacteria; kingdom Bacillati; phylum Actinomycetota; class Actinomycetes; order Streptosporangiales; family Thermomonosporaceae; genus Spirillospora; species Spirillospora sp. NPDC047418. The sequence continues at coordinate 12,382 of NZ_JBEYTW010000133.1, read as the reverse complement.
ATCGTCGACTCGTTCCTCGGCTGGCGCTGGTGCTTCTTCATCGGCGTGCCGTTCGCGGCCGTCGCGTTCGTGCTGCTGCAGAAGACCCTGAAGCTGCCGGTGATCCGGCGTCCCGGCGTGAAGATCGACTACCTGGGGGCCACGCTGATCGCGGCCGGCGTCAGCGTCCTGCTGATCTGGGTCACGTTCGTCGGCGAGAACTTCCCCTGGCTGTCCTGGCAGACCGCCGCGATGGCGGGCGGCGGCGCCGTGCTGCTCGCGGTGGCCGTGTGGGTCGAGTCGCGGGCGGCCGAGCCGATCGTCCCGCTGGACATCATCGCCCGCCGCAACACCGCGCTCGCGATCATCGCCAGCCTCGCGGTGGGGATGGCCATGTTCGGCGGTGCCGTCTTCCTCGGCCAGTACTTCCAGATCGGACGCGGCTACAGCCCCACCAAGGCGGGCCTGCTCACGTTCCCGATGATGCTCGGCGTGTTCGGCGCGTCCACCGTCGCCGGACGGCTCGCCACCAAGACCGGCAAGGTCAAGCCGTACATCCTGTTCGGGACGGTCGTGCTGACCGCCGGGTTCGCGATGCTGGCCACCATCGACCACGAGACATCGCTGATCTACCTCGGCGTCGGGATGTTCCTGATCGGCGTCGGCGTCGGCATGACGATGCAGAACCTGGTGCTCGTCGTGCAGAACTCCGTGCACCTGAGCGAGATCGGCGCCGCCAGCGGGACCGTGACGTTCTTCCGCTCGCTCGGCGGGACGATCGGGGTGTCGGTGCTCGGCGCGATCCTCGCCAACCAGGTCGCCGGCAAGATCGCGGACGGGCTGCGGCGGCTCGGCGTCGACCCGACCGCGGGCGGCGGCGACACCGGCAACCTCGACGTCGCGGCGCTGCCCGGCCCCGTCAGGGAGATCGTCCGGGCCGCGTACGGGGACGCCACGGGGCACATCTTCCTGGTGTCCACCGCCATCGCGGTCGTCGGGATCGTCGCGGCGGCGCTGCTCAAGCCGGTGACCCTGCGCGACAGCCTGGAACTGGTGGAGCCCGCCGAGGCGGACGAGCCGGTGCCCGCCGCGAAGGGCGCGCGGTTGTCAGGCTCCTGACAACTGCGGCCTGGAAGAGCTGGGTTGAGGTAGAAGAGTACGAAAAGCCGCCTTTATACCGTCGGTATCCGGATCTCGGACCCGGAGGCGGTAGATGAGCGGACGATCGGAGTTCGGGCGCCGCGCGGCGTCGGTCGCGCGGGCGGGCGGCATGTTCGCGCGCAGCGGGCTGTGGCGCCCCGGACCGCCGCTGAAGGTCGTCCGCCAGCTCGACGCGCTGCGCCGCTGGGGCACCCTGCTCGGCGGGACGGTCGCGTCCGCCGCCGCCCGCGACCCCGGCGCCGTCGCGATCATCGACGACGCCGGGGTGCTGACCTACGGCGAGGTCGACGCCCGCACCGACCGGCTCGCCGCCGCGCTCGGCCGGATCAACGACGCGCCCCGCGTCGCGGTGCTGTGCCGCAACCACCGCGGCATGGTCGAGGCGCTGGTCGCGTCCAGCAAGCGCGGCTGCGACCTCGTCCTGCTCAACACCGGGATGAGCACCGAGCAGCTCGGCACCGTGCTGCGGCAGCAGCGCGTCGAGGTCGTGATCGCCGACACGGAGTTCGCGGACTTCATCGCGGCCGTGCCGAAGACCGTGCACGTCTTCACGGCGGGCGGGACCGGCTCGGAGCTGGAGAACGCCATCGTCACCGCGCCCGCCGGGGCGGCGGAGCCGCCGGCGAAGGCGGGCCGGACGATCGTTCTCAGCTCCGGCACGACCGGTAGCCCCAAGGGCGCCGACCGGCACTCGCGCCCCGGGCTGTCGCCGCTCACCTCGATCCTGTCCCGCATCCCGTACCGGGTGCACGACCGGATGTTCATCGAGGCGCCGCTGTTCCACACCTGGGGCTACGCGATGCTGCAGACGGCGATCTCGCTGCGCGCCACGATCGTCCTGCGATCCCGGTTCGACCCCGAGCAGACCCTCCGCACGATCGAGGCCACCGGAGCGACCGCGCTCGTCGCCGTCCCGGTCATGCTGCGGCGCATCCTGGACGTCCCGGAGACCGTGCGGCGCAAGTACGACACGTCCTCGATGCGGATCGCCGCCCTCAGCGGCTCCGCCCTGCCCGCGACGCTCGCGACCGCGTTCATGGACGAGTTCGGCGACGTCCTCTACAACCTGTACGGGTCGACGGAGGCGTCCTGGGTCACCATCGCGACCCCCGCCGACCTGCGCGCCCACCCCGACACCGCCGGCACGCCGCCGCCCGGGACCAGGGTCGCGATCCTGGACGAGCACGGCCGGGCCGTCCCGCCCGGCACCACCGGACGGATCTTCGCCGCCAACGAGCTGCCGTTCGCCGGCTACACCGGCGGCGGCACGAAGGAGATGCGGGACGGCCTGATGAGCCTCGGCGACGTCGGCCACCTCGACGCGGACGGCCGGCTGTACGTGCGGGGCCGCGACGACGACATGATCGTCTCGGGCGGGGAGAACGTGTTCCCGGCCGCGATCGAGGAGGTCCTGGAGCAGCTTCCGCAGGTCAAGGAGGTCGCGGTCGTCGGCGTCCCGGACGAGGACTTCGGGCAGCGCGCCGCCGCCCACATCGTCCTGCGGGACGGCGAGACCCTCGACGCCGACGCCGTCCGCGCGCATGTCCGCGAGCATCTGGCGCGCTTCGCGATCCCCCGCGACGTCCACTTCCTGGACGCCCTGCCCCGCAACGCCACCGGCAAGATCGTCCGCCGCTCGCTGGAGGCGGACTGACCCGTCACTTCGCGTCGACGCGGCCCAGCGGGGCGGTGCCGCCCGCCAGTTCGGCGGCGGCCGCCGTCCACGCGGTGTCCTCCGGGAAGAGGGCGCTGCGCAGGAACGCCGAGGTGAGGCGCTGGATCAGCGCGACGCGCTCGGGGCTCTCGTCCGTCGTCTCGGTGACGGCGTAACCGGAGATTCCGCCCAGCGAGTGCTCGGCCCCGAACAGGGTGAGCAGGTTCGTGGCGCCGGGGCTCAGGAAGTACGCGTCGGTGAACCACTCCGGACCCCGGACGCTCAGGGGGGACTGGTCCTTCTCCCCGGCGACCACCAGGGCCGGCGTGGTCAGCTCCGCGAAGTCGGGGCTCATGAAGGAGAAGTTCTCGGCGGCGAACGGCGTCAGGTCGGCGCCGCCCGTGCCCGTGACGGCGAGCAGCACGCCGGCCTTGACCCGCGGGTCGGACATGTTCGGGCCCGGGACGCCCTCGGCGTCCAGGACCCGGGCGCCCAGCAGCATGCTCGCGGTCTGCGCACCCCAGGAGTGCCCGGCGACGGCGATGCGGCCGTGGTCGAGGCGCCCCGCGAGCCCGGGGACGGCGGCCTCGAGGACGTCCAGCCGGTCGATGGCGCGGGCCAGGTCCTCGACCCGGATGCGCCAGATGTCGGGGTAGCGGGGGTCGCCGGGGGTGACGTTCAGCTTCCGCGAGTCGAGGTGGGTCGGCTGGACGACGGCGAATCCGTGCGCGGTCCAGTGGTCGACGAGCGGGGCATAGCCGTCCAGCGACTCCCCGAAGCCGTGCGAGAACACGATGACGGGCAGCCGGTCACCGGTCAGCGGCGCCGACACCCGGACCTGGACGTCCTCGCCGCGACCCGGCGCGGGCAGCGCGATCGGGCGCACGGAGACGACAGATGCGTGGGACATGGGTTTCTCCTCGAAAAGTAGCGTGAGCAGGGCGGGGTGCGGCCTGGTCACGGGCCGCCCCGCTCTGGCATCATGAACAAGCGGATCGTTGTTCCGCTTATAAATATACGGAACCATGTTCCGGTTGGCAAGGGGAGGGGGCAGCGCAGTGCCCGGAAGCGGATCGGAACCGGCGGCGCCGCGGAAGCGGGCCGACGCGCGGCGCAACGAGGAGGCGCTCCTGGAGGCGGCCGCGGCGGCCTTCATCGCGTCGGGCATCGACGCGCCCGTGCGCGACATCGCGGCGAGGGCGGGCGTCGGGGTCGGCACGATCTACCGGCACTTCCCGACCCGGGCCGAGCTCGTCGTCGCCGTCTACCGGCACCAGGTCGAGGCGTGCGCGGAGGCGGGCCCGGTCCTGCTGGCCGGCGCCGGCTCCCCGTACACCGCCCTCGCCCGGTGGATCGACCTCTTCGTCGACTTCCTGGTGACCAAGCACGGCCTGGCGGAGGCGCTGCAGTCCGATGACGCGACCTTCGCGGCGCTGCACGAGTACTTCCTCGACCGGCTGCTGCCCGTCTGCGCCGAGTTGCTCGGCGCCGCCGCCGCCGCGGGCGAGATCCGCTCCGACATCGAGGCGCTCGAGCTGATGCGCGGCGTCGGCAACCTGTGCATCGGCGCGGGCAGGGACCCCCGCTACGACGCCCGCCGCATGGTCGGCGTGCTCCTGGCCGGCCTGCGCGTCCGGTAGCTCAGGCGCCGGACGCCGGGCGCCCCGTCACCACGGTGAACCACAGGCGGGTGCGGCCGGGCGACTGGTCCAGGCTCCAGTCGTCGGCCAGCGCGTCGATGACGGTCAGCCCGCGCCCGTGGTCGAGGCGGCGGCGCCCGTGCGGGTCGGCGTCGGCGGGGTCGGTGTCCGCGGGGCCCTCGTCGGCGATCTCGACGCGCAGGACGCGGCCGTCGGTGGCGACCGTCGCGGTGATGAGCCCGGAACCGTGCAGCACGGCGTTGGCGACGGCCTCGGCCGTCATCAGCTCGACGTCGTCGAGCAGCTCCTCGTCCGCGACGGCCTTCGCGGCGAGGTCGCGGACGGTCCGGCGGGCCAGCCGGCCGCCCTCCCGGTCGCGGCCGAAGCCGGACGGCTCGCCGAGCCGTTCCATCCCCACGGTCACTGGATCACCACATCCTGGAGTTCGGAAGCGCACCGCAATCATTCCCCTGCGGTGAGTGATGGGCAACGCGACCCGTGTACTGATCTTGGCCTTTCCGGGACAGCGGGGCCGGAAGATACTCACCAAGGCGCACAAAGCGGGTGTTTTCTCCGTCCTGCGGCGAGATTCAGCGGACGCCCTCCGTGTGTAACCATCCGTTTCATCAGCGTTTCTCGTCTGGTGGGCGCACGGCCCGCCCCCGGAGGTGCGCCATGCAAGCGCTCGTCCTCGCCTGTGCCGCGCAGGCCGTCTACATCGCCGCCTACGTCCTGTTCAAGACGGCCACCGGGCGGATGAGCCCGATCGGGGGTCGGCATCCGCTGCACGCCGCCGGCCGGCTCGTGCGCGCCCCGCGCTGGCTCGCCGGGGTCGCGGTGGTGCTGGCGGGGTTCGCCCTCTCGGCGTTCGCGCTGGTCACGCTGCCCGTGGTGGCGACCCTCCCGGCCTACGGGCTCGGGCTGATCCCGCTGCTGGTGGTGGGGATGAGCGGGTTCGGCGAGCGGCCCACGTCGCGGGAGTGGCTCGCCGTCCTCATCACCGTGGCCGCGATGACCACCGCGGCGCTGTCGGTGCTGCCGGGCGCCGGCGAGTCGCTGGCGGCCGCGCTGCACCGCACCGGTGGCGCCGCGGCCGCCGCCGCGCTCCCGCTGTGGAAGGCGGGCCTGGTGTTCGTGCCGTCGCTGGCCCTGCCGCTGTGGATGTTCTTCGTGCACGACCGCCCGGTCGGCGGCCGGCACGCGCGGCCGCTCACCGGGATCGCCTACGGGCTGGGCGCGGGCGTCCTGCTCGGCGCCACCGAGGTCTTCGGGCAGGGCATGGCGATGATGCTCGCCGCCGGACGCGGGGCGGGCGTGCTGGCCTCGCCGCACCCGTACCTGTTCCTGCTCGCGGGCGCCCTCGGCCTCGGCCTGCTGTCGATCGGGCTGCAGCGCTGCCGCCTCATGATCATCGTCACCGTCGTCACGGTCACCGCGAAGACGCACCTGCTGCTGTCGGCCACCCTGCTCTACGGCGAGCCGTGGCCGCGCGACCCGATGCCGCTGCTGCTGCGGGCCACCGGCGTCGCCCTCGCCGTCCTCGCCCTGTCGGCCTTCCCCCGTCACGAGCGCCGCACCCGCCGCCCCCGCCCGCCCGAGCCGGCCGCGCAACCCGTCGAGGCCGTCCACCCCCGCCCCCGGTACGCGCCGTCCCACCCGCCGTACGCGCAGGCGGTTCCGCCGTCGCGGATCAGTGCGCCGCCGGCCGGGTGGCCGGTGTCGCTCGGGCCGGACGGGCGGTGGGAGGCGCCGCGCGCCTACCCGACCCACCTGGGATGATGCAATCTTGTCATTGTCAAGATAGGCTGGCGGCGATCCCGAGGGAAGGAGTCGGCGCGATGGCGGAGAACCCCGGCCTGGCACGGCAGATGTGGCACCAGCTCGAACCCGTGCACGCCCTGTTCTGGTACTCGCCCGAGGTGTTCGCCGAGGCGGCGGCGCTCGGCTACGGCGTGGACACCCGCTGGCCGAGCTACTTCGCCTGGCGCGCCGCACCGCTCGGCGCGGCGGGCCCCGAGCGGGTGGCGTCCGCCTTCTACAGCTTCAGCCCGCGCGTGGTGGCCGAGCACATCCCCGCCGCGTGGACGGTCGCGGCGCCCGGACGCGTCCTCGAAGGGCGGCAGCGCGCCGTCGACCGGATGTACCGGACGCTGCTCGGCGACGGCATCGGTTCCCCCGATGTCGCCGAGGCCGCCGCGCTCGCCCGCGCCGCCGCCGGGGAGGCGGGCACCGCCGGGCGTCCGATCGCCGCCGCGAACGCCGACCTGCCCTGGCCGGACGAGCCGCATCTCGTCCTGTGGCACGCGATCGGGATCCTGCGCGAGCAGCGCGGGGACGGCCACGTCGCCGCGCTCCTCGCGCACGGCCTCGACCCGGCCGAGTCGCTGGTCTCGTTCGCCGCGATCGGTGCCGCGTCCGCGGAGACGTTCGCGAGCCGGGGCTGGACGGACGAGGAGTGGGCCGCCGCCCGCGACCGCCTCGCGTCCCGGGGCCTCGTCGACGCGTCCGGCGAGGCGACCGGACGGGGCCGCGAACTGCGCGACTCCGTCGAGCGGATGACCGACGACCTCGCGTACGCGCCCTGGCGGACGCTCGGCCCCGACAAGGCCGACCGGCTCGCGCAGCTGACGCTGCCGATCCTGGTCAAGGTGCTGGAGACCGGGCTGATGCCGGCGCAGAACACGCTCGGCATCGGCACGGTCCAGGCGCCGCCCCGCTGAGTCAGCCGCGGGGGAGGTGCCAGGCGGTCTCCTCCAGGCGGCCGGTGTTGCCGAGGTCGATGGGTCCGTCGGACTCGACGATGACGACGGGCCGTCCCGGCGCCGGCCGCACCTCCAGGTACGCGCCCGCCACGGCCGTGGTGGTCGGGTCGGTGACCGTGTTCCGCCAGACGATCCCGAAGACCGCCGACTTGCCCGGACGGATCGTCAGCGGCTTCGGCCCCTCGTCCTCGACCTGCGTGGTGCCCCGCACGATCTTCACGTCGAACGGCTGCCGCTTCCCGTCGAGGACGCGCAACGACGGGTAGCCGTTCAGCCGGTACGGGCGGTCGCCGCAGTTGCGCAGCGTGATGGTCGTGGCGCGCAGGCCCATCGCGGCCTCGACCTGCCCCATCCCGACGCTGATGCCCTCGGGGGTGCAGACCGGCGGGGCCGGCCGCGACGACGGCAGTGCGGCGGAGCGCGTGGGCAGCACCGGGTAGGGCTCGGACGGGACGGCGGCGGGCGCCCGCTCGGTGCCGCAGCCGGCCAGGCCGGCGAGCACCGCCGCGGTGAGCAGCAGGAACGGTGTCCGATGGGTCGGGGTCACCTGCGGATCATGGCAGACGAATGTGGACGTCCCGTGCTCGTCCCCCGGTGCCGGCGGGCACGCAGGTGCGCGGCGCGGAGCACGACCTCGATGCCGAACCGGGCCTCCGGGTCGGCCAGCTCGTCGCCGAAGACCTGCTCGATCTTGCGCATCCGGTACCGGACGGTCTGCGGGTGGATGTGCAGCAGCGCGGCGATCTCGGCGGCGGTGCCGCGGGTGACGAGCCAGGTCCGCAGGGTCTCGGTCAGCCGCTCCTGCTGGCCGGGCGTCATGCCGTCCAGGACGGCGAGGCGCCGCCGGGCCAGCTCCTCGACCAGCGCGGGGTCGGACAGCAGCCACAGCGTCACGAGGTGGTCCTCGCAGAGCGTCACCGGGCCGTCCAGGACGCCGTCGAGGACGAGGCCGAGCGCCCGCCGGGCCCAGCGCAGCGAGTCGGCCGCCTGCTCGGCGGGCATGGTGAGGCCGACCGCGGCCCGGCGGCCCGGGAGCGCCCGCTCCAGCATGGCGCGGCGCTGCGGCGTGAACGGTCCGGGGACGAGGAGGTGCGGGGCGGCGCATTCCACGTCGGCGAGGACGTCCTCGTCGAGCGAGTTCCACACGCAGCGGGCCTCGGGTTCGACGGCGATGAGCGTGACCGCGGCGGGGACGGGCCATCCGGCGGCCTCGGCCGCCTCGGCGACCTCGGTCCCGGGGCCGTCCAGCAGCACCCGCAGCAGGCGGCGGCGGCGCTCGTCCAGCGCGGGGATCGGGCGTTCCCTGGCCTGCCGGTACCCGTCGAGCGACAGTGCCGCCAGCTCGTCCATGTAGACGAACAGGGCGTCGGCGAGGCGCGACATGACGGCGGCCGAGATGTCGTGGCGGGGCGCGACCCGCATGACGCGGCGCCACGCGACCTGCCCGCCGATGCGGTAGGCGGCCTGGAGGGAGTCCATGCTGCGGCCCTCGTGCGCCTCGTACTGGCCGAGCATCCGGGCCGTCCCGGCGCAGTCGTCGGTGATCTCGGCCGGGCCGGGCGCCGCGACGCGGTCGACGAACGCCGCGAGGTGGTGCTCCACGCTGCGCCGCAGCACGTGCCCGTAGGGGCCGTCGAGCGGCCGGGCGTACTCGGGGATGGCGCGCCGGATCTCGGTGACGATCGCTTCGGCGAGGCTCGGCAGTTCCGGCCGCATCAGCCGGGCGAGCCGCGGCGGGAGCGGGGCCGAGCGCTCGGCGGGACCGGCGTGGTCGAGAGTTCTGGTCATCGGACACCTCCGTCACCGCGTGCGCGCGACCGGGACGCGGGCGAGCGGGGCGCGGTGGCCCCGCCCGGTCCGGCCGGCGCGGGCGGCGGTAGAGCGAGACCGCGGGCGGAGCGGCGCGCGACCGTCGGGAAAGCCTCGCGCGCGCCGGTCCTTCCGCGGTCCGGGACACTTCGACGGTACGCAGCGCCGCCGGGGCATTCTGTAGAGCCAGGGAACAAAACACGAAAGGCGCTGCTCACCTGTTTATAACTTGGCGTTCCAGGCGGCCGACCGGGCTTGCGGCGGGCTTGCGGTCGGGATTGCAGGCGGGCCTCGGAACTGCGCGTCGCCCGGTTATCCGCGGACCGGGAGGAACTTATCGCCGCATGATAGAAAAAGATTCACGTTCGGCTTCGGCGGATACCGCGGCCGGGCCGGAGTTGTTCATCACTTTTCCACGAAGACCGCCGCGGCCTCTCGTCCTCAACGCGATTTCTTCTCGGATTGACCTGTGCGAACGTTGCTCGAAAAAGCACACCGGCCCGGCACCGGGCCTCACCCAAGGAGCGGCCATGGGGGCGCTTGCGCTCGCCGTCGCGGCACCCGCCGCCTACGTCGCGGGTTTCACCATCTTCAAGGTCTGCGGGCGCCGGATGCCGCGGCTCACCGGATCCCGGTTCGGCCGCACGACCTGGACGCTGGCGACCAGCCCCGGCTGGCTCGGCGGGCTGGCGCTGCTGATCGGCGGCATGCTCGTGCAGAGCATCGCCCTGACCAGGCTGCCGGTGAGCCAGGTCGTCCCGATGTACGGGCCGGTCATGGCCGTGCTGCTGCTGGTCGCGGTGAGCAACTTCGGGGAGCGCGTGGCGGCGGGGGAACTGCGCGCGCTGTCGGTGCTCGTGCTGGCGCTGCTGGCGTTCGCCGCCGCGGGCGGCCTGCTGTGGGGGCCGGCGGCCACCGGCTCGGCCGGTCCCTGGGACGCCGGCGCGCCGCTCTGGAAGGTCGCCCTGCTCGTCGGGCCGTCGGTGCTGTTCCCGCTGTGGCTGTTCACCGTGCGGGACAGGCCGGTGGACGGCCAGCACGCCAAGCGGGTCACCGGCGTCGCGTTCGGCCTCGGCGCGGGCGCCGTCGTCGGATGCGCGGAGAGCTCCGGCGCGAGCGTCGCGCGGATGCTGCGGGACGACCCCGCCCAGTGGCAGCACGTGCTGGGCACGCCGCACCCCTACATCATCGTGGTCGCGGGGCTCCTCGGTGCGGGTCTGGCGCACATCGGGCTGCAGCGCTGCCGCCTCTCCGTGGTGATCATCCTGCTGGCCGTCGCCTCCAAGGCCTCGCTCTGGCTCGGCGGGATCCTGGTGTACGGGCAGCCGTGGCCGCAGACGCCGGGCCGGTTCGCCCTCTCGGGGATCGGGCTGGTCCTGGCGGTGGCCTCGATCTTCATGATCCCGCGGCACGAGCCCGCGGAGCCGGTCGCCCCGGCCGGGGCGCGGACCGCGCCGCCGTCCGCCCCGCCGGTCGGACGGCACCGCCCCGCTCCACTGCTCGCCGCTCCGGTGTTCCCCGTTCCGGAACCGGCCACGGCACCCGTCGCGCTGCCCGGCGCGGCGCCCGTTCCGGCGCCGATCCGTCCCGCGCCGACCGTGCGGCGGCGTCCGGACGTGCGGCCGCGCCCGAACGTGCCGCGCAGCGCAGCGGCCATGCGCGACGAGACACGGCGTGACGAGGCACGACGCGAGGATGCGCGCTGGGAGGACGCGACCCGGCGGCCGCCAGGATGACCGCGGCTCAGGCCCGCCGCCCGTCCCCCGGCTCCGCGGGACGGACGGCGTCCCGGGCCTCGCCCCGGGCCTCGTCCCGGGCCTCGTCCCGCGCGGCGTCCAGGGTCTCGCCCCGGGCCTCGTCCCGCTCCCGGGTCAGCCGGGCCATCTCGTCCATGACGCGGTCGAGGAAGGCGTCGACCTCGTCCACCGAGTAGCCGGTCATCAGGCGGGTCGTCGTGAACCGCTGCCTGCGCACCGCCTCGGGAGTCAGCCGGGGCTCGCCGCTCTCGCGGGAGCCGGTCAGGGGAGCGGCGGCGGAGTCGGTCAGTTTCCGGTACCACGTCTGCTTCGCCATTTCCATGAGCACCTCCTAACACAGCGTGAAGCCTGTCGGCCGGGCCGATCCGAAAGGTGTTCCGAGAACGCCGGTTCCGCGCCGGATTTCTGAACGACGGGAGCATCTCATCCCGGCGGCGGCGGGCGGGACTCCGCCCCCCAAGGCACGCCATATTCATCTCGCGATGACAGCTTTCCGCGGCGGTGGAGGCACCGGGTGCCAAACTGCCGGCTCTTCGTTGCGCTTTACCGGTGGTCTCCTTACCATCCAACCTGGCGGACATCCCTTTCCCCCCGAGGAGCCCGATGGAACCCGTGATCGAGCATCGCCTCGGCAGCAGCCGGAAAGCACGAAGGTTCGCGCTTTTCATGCGGGTCGTCATCAGGCCGGTGTTCTTCTACAGCCCGCTGACCCGCTTCATGCTGCGGCTGGCCGTCGTGCTGGACTGGGGCGCCCCCCTGCTCATGCGCCCGGCCAAGGCGACCGTGATCGAGCGCGTCGACCTGGACGGCTTCCACGGGGAATGGATCCGCCCGGACGGCCGCGCCGCCGACCGGGTGATCCTCTACCTGCACGGCGGCGGCTTCTTCTGCTGCGGCCTGCGCACCCATCGCGGCCTCGTGGCGAGGATCGCGTCCCGCTCGGACGCGGTCGCGTTCTCCGTCGCCTACCGGCAGCTGCCCGGCTCGCCGCTGTCGGTCTCGATGGCGGACGCGCTGCAGGCGTACGGCCGGCTCCTCGACCAGGGCCACAAGCCGGAGGACATCGTCATCGCGGGCGACTCGGCCGGCGGGTTCCTGGCCTTCACCACCGCGCTCGCCGCCCTGAAGAGCGGGCTTCCGGCCCCCGCCGGGATCGTGGCGCTGTCCCCGCTGGTGGACCTCGACCACGAGGCCCGCGCGTCCTACGAGCACACCCGGCGGGACGCGTACGTGCCCGTCCACCGGCTGAAGGCGCTGAAGCGCCTCCTGCTCGCCGGCATGGACGGCGATCCGCTGCCGTCCCCCTGCGACCGCGACCTCCGCGGCCTGCCCCCGGTCTTCATCGTCGCCGGTTCCCGCGAGGCCCTCCGCTACGACGCGGAGTTGATGACGGAACGGCTCGCCGAGGCCGACGTTCCGCACCGCCTCAAGATCTGGGAGGACCAGATCCACGTCTTCCCCGCCTTCGCCGGCATGATCCCCGAGGGCCACGAGGCCATCGGAGAGATCGCAGAGTTCATCCACGACACCACGTCCCCCGCCACCCGCACGAACTAGCCCCCCAACTCGTTGATCTGCGGCGTGTTGTTGTTATCAGCGCTGATAACAACAACACGCCGC
>NZ_JBEYTW010000132.1:0-21483 GCF_040643275.1 Spirillospora sp. NPDC047418 | reverse complement strand
CGAACACCTGCCGCGATGGTTCGGCGCGCCCGCCACCTGACAGCGCGGTAGAAGCGTGCGGGCGGTGCGGCGGTAGACTCCGGAACGCGGACACGCCGCAGGTCAACGTTTTAGGGTGGGCGGGTGGACGAGCGGGGGTGGCTTGCGGGGCGCGTCGCGTTGAACGAGGGGCGGGCTCGGCTCGGCTCGGTGGCCAGCTCGCTTTATCCCGATTCGCCGCGCGTTGCCGGGACGTCGCTGCTCTGCCGGGAGGGATGGGTGCCGGACGCGCCCGTCCCGCTCGCCGACGTCCAACTGGAGTGGGACGCGCGCCCCGTTGCGCCGGTTGTTGCTGAGCCCGGGGACGGGGTGCCTGTCGGGTATCGGACTTATGCCGAGGCTTTGGGGGTGCTTGCGCCGCCGAAGGTGTTCGAGGATCGTCCGGCTTACCGGGTGCTCGATGTCCGCCTTCCCGTGCTGCGGTTCGGGCCCGCACGGTACTTCGACGGCGTGAACGTGGGCGAGGCCGTCGCGCATGAACTGGCGGCGGGGGCGGACGGCCTGCCGCTGCGGAACCGCGTCGGCGACCCCTGCGACCTCACCCGCCGCCCCGCCCTGTGCGCGATCACGACGGTGACCGTGACGGCGTCCGGCCGCTATGTCCTGCACTGGCGCGACCCGGCGAAGGTCGCGCACGCGGGCGGGCTGTACCAGGTGATGCCGGTCGGGGTCTTCCAGCCGCTCCGCGACGAGGCGCCCGACATGTGGCGATGCATGGTCCGCGAGTACGCCGAGGAACTGCTCGGGATGGAGGAGGACTACGGCGACGGTTTCGTCCAGGAGGAGTGGCCCTTCCACCGGGCGATGACCGCCGCTCGCGAGGAGGGACGGCTGCGGGCCCACTTCCTCGGCCTCGGCGTCGACCCGCTGACGTTCGCGCTCGACCTGCTGACGGTCGTCGCCGTCGACGACGACGTGTTCGGCGACCTCTTCGGCGGGCTGGTCCCCGTCAACGACGAGGGCACGGTGTCGACGGCGCCGTTCGACGGGACCGTCCCGCGGCCGATGCAGCCCGCCGGCGCCGCCGCGCTGAGGCTCGCGTGGCGGCACCGCGAAGCGCTCGGCCTCACTCGCGGCTGAGGGCCTTCAGCTCGTCCAGCGCGTCCACCAGGTGGTCCACGATCTCGGACGGGTCGGGGATGAGGTCGCGGCACGCGACGATGCCGATGTTGACCTTGCCGTCGTAGGAGAACACGGTGATGTTCAGGCCGCCGCTCACATCGGTCACCACGGAGATCGGGTAGTAGCCGAGCACCTTCGCGCCGCGCAGGTACAGCGGGAACTGCGGGCCCGGCACGTTCGAGATCATCAGGTTGACGGGGCGCAGCGACAGCGCGGGCGCGGCCTGCAGCGCCAGCTTCGTCACGGCGGCGGTGAGCGGGGCGGGCAGGACGCCGCTCATGTCCCGCACCCAGGCGCCGGACGAGCGGGTGAACCGCCGCTTCGCCACGTCCATGTCGCGCCGGACGGCGGTGTACCGGTCGGCCGGGTCCGGGATGTGCGTGGCGAGCGGCGCCGTCATCAGCGACAGCTGGTTGCCGGGCTCGGCGACCGCCGAACCGCGCCGCAGCGACACCGGGACGGCCGCGATCAGCGGACGGTCCGGCAGGTCGCCGCGCTTGTCGAGCCACTGCCGCAGCGCCGTCGCGCACACCGCCATGACGACGTCGTTCACGCTGCCGCCGAGACCCCGCCTGACCTCCTTGATCTCGGCGAGCGGCAGTTCGCCGAAGGCGACCGAGCGGCGGCGGCCGATCGGCAGGTTGAACGGGGTCGGCGGCGCGCTCGTCCGGGACTGCCTCGGCGTCCCCGGGCGGCGCAGCGCGCCCTGCAGGGCCGACGCCACCAGGCCCACCCCGGGGACGGCCCCGAGGCCGGGGATCTCGTCCAGGTACGGGGCGGTGCGCACCAGCGACACCGCCGACCGGACGGGATGCAGCGCGGCGCGCAGCAGCCCGGTGCCGACCATGTCGAGCACGCCGGGGGCGCAGGCGGGAGTCGACTCGTCGGCGGGCACCTCGCGCGGTTCCGGGGTCAGGTCGAGCAGCGCGGCGAGCGTCTCGGCGGCCATCACGCCGTCGACGGCGGCGTGGTGCACCTTCACGTAGACGGCGGTCAGCCCGCCCTGGAGGCCCTGGATCAGCACCAGTTCCCACAGCGGCCGGGCGAGGTCGAGGGGCTGCTCGTGGAGCATCCCGACGGTGTCGGCGAGCTGCCGGACGGTCCCGGGCGCCGGCAGCCCGATCTCGGTGATGTGCCGTTCGGGCTCGAAGTCGGGATCGTCCTCCCAGTAGGGGTTGTCCAGGCCGAACGGCACCTGCACGAGCCGCTGCCGGAGCGGGCGGGCCGCGAGGTGCGCGCGTTCGCGGATCAGCTCGGCGACGACGGGGACGGTGAGCCGGCCCCCGGGGCACGTCCCGGCGTCGACGAGGCCCAGCCCGGCGATATGGGCGTGGGTCGTATCGGTCTCGGCGTGGAGGAACGTGGCGTCCACGGTGGTCAACTGGCTCATGCTCTGGTCCCGTCCGCTCGTACTGCGCCTGCCCTGCCTTATGGGTTATGCGCTCGGAGGCGGCAGGTCAACGCGAGCCGGAAGGAAGCAACAGGGATTTAACGGGGCGTTTCACCCAGTTCATACGCCGTTTTGAGCGGGTGCTGGACAAGATTTTCACCGTCCCCGGCCTCTTGCGGTCAGAGAACTTCACAAAGAGGGTGCCGAGCGAAGCTCGTCGACTGAATGGCGGCGGGTGGGGGCTGGAGGACGGTCAACAAGGGCATTTATCGGCGGTGGCGCGATCAGCGGACTAGGCTGGTGCGCCATGACGGCACGACCACTCTCGGAGATCGTCGAAGCGGGATGGGCGACGGCGCTGCAGCCGGTCGCCGGGACGATCGCCGCCGCGGGCGACTGGCTGCGCGCCGAGGTGGCCGCCGGCCGCCGCTACCTGCCCGCCGGGAACAACGTCCTGCGCGCGTTCACGCAGCCGTTCGACGACGTCCGCGTCCTCATCGTCGGGCAGGACCCCTATCCGACGCCCGGCCACCCGGTCGGCCTCAGCTTCTCCGTCGCGCCCGACGTCCGGCCGCTGCCCGCGAGCCTGATCAACATCTACCGCGAGTACTGCGGTGACCTCGGGCACCCCGAGCCGTCCAACGGCGACCTCACCCGGTGGACGGAGAACGGCGTCTGCCTCCTCAACCGGTCGCTGACCGTCATGCCCGGCAAGCCCGGCTCGCACCGGAACAAGGGCTGGGAAGAGGTCACCGAGCAGGCCATCCGCGCGCTCGCCGCCCGGAACCGCCCGCTCGTCGCCATCCTGTGGGGGCGGGACGCCCGCAACCTCAAGCCGATGCTCGGCGGCGTCCCCTGCATCGAGTCGCCGCACCCGAGCCCGTACTCGGCCGACAGCGGCTTCTTCGGCTCCCGCCCGTTCTCTCGGGCCAACCAGCTCCTCGAACAGCAGGGCGCGGCCCCGGTCGACTGGAAGCTGCCCTAGCCCTCTCCGGGGCCTAGCCCTCTTCGGGGAGGTGGCGCAGGAGGGTGGCGAACTCGCCGGTGCCCTCCGTCGGGGCGTCGGCCGGCAGCGGGGTCAGCCGGCGGGCGCCGTGGCTCCAGTAGACGCCGGGCGCGCACGGGTCGTCGGCGACGTCGTACATCTCCCGGACCACGTCCGCGAACACCGGCAGCACCTCGCGGACGGCCGTGGACATGATCGGATACAGCAGCAGCGTGCTGTGGCACGGGACGCCCACCAGGGCGCCGTGCTCGTTCGGCCACGGGAGGAACTGGTCGACCTCGCTGAGCAGCGCCGACACGTACCGGCTCCCGGGCTTGTTCACGACGCGGACGTCGCGTCCCGGCAGGAGCGGCTGGTCGTGGACGGAGACGTCCGCGAGCTCCCGGTCGTGGGTGTTCGTCATCACGTAGCCGAGCTTGTGCAGGCCGAGCAGCCCCGCGCGGGCCTTGGTGAGCGGCCCGCCGTAGCGCGGATGCTCGATCATCACCATCGCGTCGAAGTGGTCGCCGGCCGGGACCACGACGAGGCCCTCCCGGTCACCCGGCGCGAGCTTGGGCACTATGCGCAGCCGCAACAGTTCCCTGACGTCCCCGAACAGCTCCATCTCACCGATCGCGAGGAACGCGCGGTCGCCGACTTCGCGGACCCACTCGTCCACCACCTGGGGCCATACCGAGCGCGGCTCGCGGGCGCACCGCTCCAGGACCGTCCAGCTGGAGGCGCGCGCCTCGGACCGGCCGACCGGCAGCACGACCTCGGACGTGCCCGGGTCGAACCAGGCGCTGGGCGCCAGGGCGGGCAGCACATCGCGGATGAGCGCGTGCACGTCCGCCGCCGCGTCCAACGGTTCCATGAAAGCTCATCCTCCTTCAGCCGTCGGCGGATCACGTCACTCCCCAACCTTCTCAGAGATCGGCCCGGTTGTGTGATCCATCGCGATGACGGCCGCACACTCGCTGATCATGGGCTGCTCAAGTACGGTGCCTACATGCGCGAACTCGTGTACCCACCGGTGATCAAGACGGCAGTCGGTGTGTTCAAGGCCCTGAACATCAAGTTCCGGCTGGAGGGGACCGACCAGATCCCCAGTACCGGCGGTGCGGTGCTCGTCAGCAACCACGTGAGCTATCTCGACTTCATCTTCGCGGGGCTCGCCGCCCACCCCGGCAAGCGGCTGGTGCGGTTCATGGCGAAGAAGGAGATCTTCGACAACCGCATCGGCGGGCCGCTCATGCGTGGAATGCACCACATCCCGGTCGACCGGAACGCGGGCGCCTCGTCCTATGCCGCCGCGCTGAAGGCGCTGAAGGGCGGGGAGATCGTCGGGGTGTTCGCGGAGGCGACGATCAGCCGGTCGTTCACCGTGAAGGAGATCAAGAGCGGCGCGGTGCGGATGGCGGTCGCGTCCAAGGTGCCGCTGATCCCGGTCGCGCTCTGGGGCCCGCAGCGCATGTGGACGAAGGGGCGCAAGCGGCGGCTGCTGCAGCGCAACGTCCCGGTGACGATCCTCGTCGGCGAGCCGATGTACCCCAAGCGCGGCGACGACTACGAGGCGGTCACGCAGGAGCTGCACCGCCGCATGTCGGAGCTGCTGGAGAAGGCGCAGCGCGAGTACCCCGAGGTCCCGCGCTCGGACGAGACCTGGTGGCAGCCCGCCTACCTCGGCGGCACCGCGCCGACCCCCGAGGAGGCCGAGAAGCTCGACCTCGAGGAGGCCGAGGCGCGCAAGGCCGCCCGCGAGTCCCGCGAGGCCGGCGGCTCCTGACCGGCGTTTAATTCGCTGGACGCCGGTCATCACCGTGCGTGATCATTCTTGGCATGACCACGTCGCAGGAGAGGCCGCAGGAGGTCCTGCATCTGATCGAGCCCCTGGAGAACACCGCCGACCGGGGCCCGGAGCCGACGCTGCCCGTGGTCTTCAACCTGTCCGACGACAACTCGCCGTCCGACGTGCTGGACGTGCTGTCGCTGCGCCCGTTCGCGTCCGGCGAGCAGCCATGGTCGCGGTCGACGCGGCTGGAGAACGTGAAGGCGGACGCGCCGCTGCGCCCGGACGGCGCCCGCCTCGTCCGGGCCTCGCACGACAACGGCAACGGCAGCGAGTCGCTGCTGTTCGAGGGCGACGGCTGGACGCTGCTGGTGAACCGCTGGAAGAACGGCGGCGCCTACGTGGCGGTGTCCGCGGTCACCGATGAGCTGGCCGAGACGATCCTCGACGCGACCGTCAAGGACGCGACCGAGCCGCCGAAGACCGACGAGAACAACGTCGAGATGGGCTTCTGGCACATGGGGTCGCGCGGCCCGGTCCGCAGCGAGCGCGGGATCACCGCCGACTCCTGGGACGAGATCCGGCGCAACTACACCGCGCCGGTCGCCGAGGCGCTCGACGAGGTCATGGCCCTCACCCGCGACGACGTCGCCGGCCGGCTGCTGCTCCTGCACGGCCCGCCCGGGACCGGCAAGACCACCGCGCTGCGCGCCCTCGCCCGCGCGTGGAAGGACTGGTGCCAGGCCGACTGCGTCCTCGACCCGGAGGCGCTGTTCGGCACCCCGAGCTACCTGATGGAGGTCGCGGTCGGCGACGACCACGACGAGAACCGCCGCTGGCGGCTGCTCATCCTGGAGGACTGCGACGAGCTGATCCGCGGCGAGGCCAAGCAGTCGACGGGCCAGGGCCTGTCGCGCCTGCTGAACCTCACCGACGGGATGCTCGGCCAAGGTCGGGACGTCCTCGTCGCCATCACCACCAACGAGGACCTCGCGATGCTGCACCCGGCCGTCGTCCGCCCCGGCCGCTGCCTCGCCCAGATTGAGGTGGGCCGCCTCACCCGCCCCGAGGCGCTGACCTGGCTGGACGACTCCGACGCC
The DNA here is from genome assembly GCF_040643275.1 of Spirillospora sp. NPDC047418. Taxonomy (NCBI): domain Bacteria; kingdom Bacillati; phylum Actinomycetota; class Actinomycetes; order Streptosporangiales; family Thermomonosporaceae; genus Spirillospora; species Spirillospora sp. NPDC047418. The sequence goes on along the minus strand of NZ_JBEYTW010000132.1, from coordinate 15,058 downwards.
GACGCCCCGCCCGCCGAGATCGGCGCCGACGGCGCGACCCTCGCCGAACTCGTCGCGCTCCGCAAGGGCGAGAAGCGCCCCGACACCCAGGGCGTCCCCGCCACGGCGACCGGCTTCTACCTCTAGCCCGCCCCCGCGAGGCCCACCCAACGTTGACCTGCGGCGTGTTGTTGTTATGAGCGCGTCGAAAACAACAACACGCCGCAGGTCAACGTGGGCGGTGGGGTTTGAGGGGGACGGCCGACTAGCGGGAGTAGTGCTCTACTACTAGCTGCTCGTCGCAGATGACCGGGATCTCTGCTCGTTCGGGGAGTCTGGTGAGCCGCGCGGCCAGGGCCTCATGCCGGACGTCCAGGTAGGCCGGGACGTTCTCGGCGTGCCCGCCGGCCGCTGCGATCTGGAACGCGTCCATGGCGCGGCTGCGCTCGGCGATCGTGATGACGTCGCCGGGCCGGAGCCGGGCGGACGGCCGGTCGACGCGGCGCCCGTTCACCAGCACGTGCCGGTGCACGACGAACTGCCGCGCCTGGTAGATGGTGCGGGCGAACCCGGCGCGCAGGACCAGCGCGTCCAGCCGGCACTCCAGGTCGGCGAGCAGCACATCGCCGGTCTTGCCGCCCGCCTTGTCGGCCTTGGCGAAGGCGTTGCGGAGCTGCGCCTCGCGGATGTTGTACTGCGCCCGGAGCCGCTGCTTCTCCCGCAGCCGCACCTTGTAGTCGCTCTCCTGCTTGCGCGCGCGCCCGTGCACGCCGGGCGGATACGGCCGGGCCTCGAAGTACTTCACGCTCTTCGGCGTCAGCGGGATACCGAGCGCCCGCGACAACCGCACTTTCGGACGGGGGTTGTTCATCACTCTCCTTAGTGATTAGGTAAACCTAAGTTAGGTAAGCCTAACCTGATACGTCAAGGAGGCAGCGGTGCGGGGAGCGGAGACGACTGCGGAGGGGCCGGCGCCGGCGGAGCGGGCGCGGACGCTGGCCTACGGCATCGCGGGCGGGGTGCTCGCCGCGCCGTGCGCTCCGGACGCGCACGTCCCCGCGCACACCACCGACCGGGGCGGCAGGCCGCTGCTGCTCGTGCCGTCCGCCGCGCCGGTCGTCGCCGCGCTCGCCGCCGAGCCGGACGACATGCCCGCCACCCTGCGGATCTGCGACGTCGCGCCGGTCGCGTTCCCCGACCGGGTGCGCGGCCGGGCGTGGCTGCACGGCTGGCTCGCCCGGGTCCCGGACGCCGAACTGCGGGACGCCGCACTGCGGCTCTCGCACGTCCACCCGCGCCCAGAACTGCTCGACCTCAAAGGCGGCGACTGGACGATCCTCGCCCTGGAAGTGGCGCAGGTCGAGATCGACGACGTGTGGGGGAGCGCCACCCTCGAACCCGAGGAGTACGCGGCCGCCGCACCGGACCCGTTCGTCGCCGTCGAGGCCGGCGTCCTCACCCACCTGGACTCGACGCACCGGGAGGAGATGGCCGCGCTGCTGCCCGACTCCGTCCCGCCCGGACCGGTCCGGCCGCTCGCGTTGGACCGGTACGGGATCTGGGTACGCTGCTCCCCGCCGGCCCACCCGTCGCCGTTCGACGTGCGGCTCGCGTTCGCCCGGCCTGTCAGTGATCTCCACGGTCTCCGCTGCGTCTACCGCACGCTGTTCGCCCGCGCGGCCCGGGGCTGACCCGTAGGTACGTACCGCCTCGCACCCGGACGTACGCCGCGATATGGCGGTGATCTCCCGGATGGTGCCGAGGGGGTCCGCCGGGTGATGCTCAGAACTCCGGTCGAGGGACGCCGAAACGGCACCTTCGTCCGGGACGATCCCGATCGCCGGCCGGCCCTCGCGGGGTGGGCGGGCCGGCGGCGGGAACCGTCCCGGTGCGGGGGCCGGGCGTTCCCGGCCGGGCCGGTGGTCCGAGGCCGCGGAGCGGAAGCCGGGGGCGTGGTCCGGGCCACTGGTCGCGATTGGCCGTTCCGGGTCGTCCGATCCCGGCGCAGGCTGGAGGCATGACCGGACACCACCCGCAGACCCGCGCCGTCCATCCGCCCGTGATAGCTCCCGAGGGCAGCAGGCCGATCGCCGTCCCGATCTACCAGGGCCACCTGTTCGCCTTCGACGCCGCCGACGACCTGGCCGCCGCCTTCGCCGGCCCGGACGGGGCGTTCTTCTACGCCCGGATGGGCAACCCGACCGTCCGCTCCCTGGAACGCGCCGTCACCGAACTCGAGGGCGGCGCCGGGGCGCTGGCCACGGCGTCCGGCATGGGCGCGGTCAACGCCGTCCTCATGGGGCTCTTGCGCAGCGGCGACCACGTCATCGCCCAGACCGCCCTCTACGGCGGCACCTACGCGCTGCTCACCAACCTGGCCGAGCGCTGGGGGGTCGATGTCACCTTCGTCCCCGGCGACGACCCGGCCGAGGTACGCGACGCCCTGCGCCCCACCACCCGCCTCCTCTACCTGGAGACGATCGCCAACCCCACCACGCACGTCACCAACCTGCCCGCCTTCACCGAGGCCGTGCGCGGCACCGACGTGCTGACCGTCGTCGACAACACCTTCGCGCCGCTGCTCTGCAAGCCCATCGACCACGGCGTCGACATCGTTATCCACTCGGCCACCAAGTTCCTGAGCGGGCACGGCGACATCATCGGGGGCGTCGCCGTCTTCGCCGACCCGGACGTCCACCGGCGCGTCTGGCACCACGCCATCGAACTCGGCTCCACCGCCGACGCGCACGCCGCCTGGCTGACCGTCCGCGGCCTCGCCACGATGCCGCTGCGCGTGGCCCGGCAGAGCGCCTCCGCCCTGGACATCGCCCGCCGGCTAGCCGCGCACCCGTCCGTCACCCGCGTCCACTACCCGGGCCTGCCGGGCCACCCGCAGCACGAGGTCGCCCGCCGCCTCCTCCCGGACGGCGCCGGCGGCGTCCTCGCCTTCGAACTGACCGGCGGCCGCGACGCCGGCCGCACCTTCTCCGAGGCCGTCGACCTGATCTCGCTGGGCCCGTCCCTGGGCAACATCGCCAGCCTGGTCATGCACCCGGCGAGCACGTCCCACCGCCAGATGGACGCCCCCACCCTGGCCGCCGCGGGCATAGCCGAGGGCCTGGTCCGCCTGTCCATCGGCCTGGAGCACCCACAAGACCTCTGGACCGACATAACCCAGGCCCTAACGAAGGCGACCTAGTGCGCCGTCCGGGTCCACCGGACGCGTTGATCTGCGGCGTGTTGTTGTTATGAGCGCCTCGAAAACAACAACACGCCGCAGGTCAACGTTGTGGGGGGCTGGGCGGCGTTCGTGGTCGCCGTGTTAGCGGAGGTCGCCTAGTTCTTCGCGGGCCGTGGTGCGGAGGGTGTGCAGGGCGTCCACCAGGGCGCGGCGCTGCTCCTCGGTGAGGGGGCCCGCGAAGTGCTCGCGGAGCGTCTCGGCGTGGACGCGCAGGGCCTCGTCCAGCTTCGCGCGGCCCGCCGGGGTGAGGTCGACCATCTGCCGCCGCCGGTCGCCGGGGGCCGGTTCGCGGCGGACGAGGCCGGCCTCCTCCATCCGGTCGATGATGCGGGTCATGCCGCCGCTGGTCAGGATCAGGTCGCCGGCCAGGCCGCCCATCGACCGCGGGCACTCGGCGCCCGCGCCGGACAGCCGCAGCAGCACCTCGAAGACCGCGTGCCGGATGCCGCAGCGGCGCTCCAACTCCCGGCCCGCGATCCGCTCCAGCACCGACGCCGCCCCCAGCAGCGCACCGAACTCGTGGACGACGTCGTCGGCGACGATCGCATCCCGTTCGTCCTTGTGGTCCTTGTGGCCCTTGTCGTCCTGGTCGTCCTGGTCGTCCTTGTCGGTCACCGTCGCCATGTCCCCCGTCGTCGTAGGCATAACGTGCGGCCGCCCCGCACGCTTCCGTGCGGGGCGGCCCGTGCCGGCGAACGTCAGTTCTTCGGCTTCTCGCTCTTCTCCGCCTTCGGCGACGGCGACGTGGACGCGCCGCCGTTCGGCACACCCGGGATCTGGCTCTGCTGCTGGTTCCGGTTCTGGTCGTTGATACCGGACGGGTACTGCTGAGTGATCTTCCAGTCGCCGTCGATCTTGCTGAGGGACAGCCTCAGCAGCGTCGCGGGCTGGTTGATCGTGCCGTCCTTGGTCTTGAGCGCCATGTCCATCATGAGTACCGCCGTGCCGAACTTGCCGTTGACGCTGCCGACGAAGACCTGGTTGCTCTTGGAGGTCAGCGCCACCTGCGCATCGGCCTGGAAGGCGCTGGCCACCGTCGGCACCGTGTTCTTCTTGTAGTCGTCGAGCATGTCGCCGGCCAGCAGCTTCATGGCCTTGTCGGTCTGCGTCTGGTAGTTCGTGGCGTTGTAGTTGTACGCGACGTCGCCGTAGTCGGAGGCGACCTTGCCGATGGCCTCCCGCTCGTCCTGCTTGGACGACATGGAGTGTGCGCTCGTCCCCTGCCAGATCGCCAGGCCGCCCAGGACCACGACCAGGACGGCCAGCACCGCGGCCGGGACGAGAGGCAGGCTGAAGGCGTCCGTACGCACCGGCGCCTTCTCGTCCGCCTTCTCGTCCGACTTCGCCTCGGCCTTCTCCGGGGGTTCGAGGTCGGCCGGGCGCGGCTTGACGGCCTTCGCCGCCGGCTTCGCGGCCGGCTTGGGAGCGGGCTCGGCGGCGGGCTCGGCCGGGGCCTCCTCCGCCTCCTGCGCCTCGGCCTCCTCGGCGTCGAGGGCCTCCAGCACCTCGTCCAGGTCCTCGTCGTCGATGACCTCGATGACCCGCACGCGGCGCTTGCGCTTGGCGGCGGGCCGCGCCGGAGCCGCGGCGGCCTCCGCGGCCTCGCCGGCCTCCGCCGCCGCCGCGGCCTCCTCGGTCTCCGCCTGCTCCTCGGCCGGGACCGCCTCGACCTCGTCGACCTCGTCCTTGCCGGTCTTGCCGGTCTTGGCTGTCACTTCGGTAGCTCCTCGGGGATTGGGTCAGTCCTTGCTCCGGCGCGGCCGGCTCAGTACGTCAACCGCCTCAGTCCTTCCGCCGGCGCAGCCGGTTCAGGCGGGACACCACGGGCACCGAGCCCATCATGACCCTGATCAGCACCAGCAGGGCGATGACCGGGGGAACGTACACTAGCCACAGCGGCGGCCCGCCGGAAGAGTCCTCGTTGTTCGCGGCCTTCTTCGCCTGCACGTCCTTCTGGTCCAGCGCGGGGTCGTGCGTCGGGATCGTCTCGCCGGGGTTCTTGGCCTTGTAGGGCTTCTGCTTCGTCACCGCCGGCATCCGCCCGCCGGGGCAGGTCGGCACCTTGTTCACGGCCGGCTGGCCGAGCGGGTACTTGTACTCCAGCGTCGCGGGCGTGTTCAGCGTGACCTGGAAGACGACGTTCAGAACGGGCTTGCCCTGGTCCATCCCGATCACGTTGTCGAGGACGTTCTTCAGCTGCGGCGCCCGCGCCAGCGTCTTGTTCAGGTCGTACAGGTAGCGCGGGTTGTACTTCCCGACGCCCCAGTTGCCGAGCATGTCGACGGTGCAGCCGAAGTCGGCCTCGGTCTTGCCGAGCAGCCCGTTGACGGTGGACAGCAGGTCGGGGCCGCGGTCGCGCAGTTCGGCGATCTGGCCGCGGACCTGGCTGAGCGCGGCGGTGAGCGCGGCCAGGTTGTCGATGCCGGCGCCGAGCGAGCCGCGGTTGCGGTTCAGCACGGTGGTGATCCGGCCGAGGTCCTTGGTCAGCCCGTCGAGCAGCTCGGTGTTGTCGGCGAACGTCTTGGTCAGGTCGTCGCCGCCGTTGATGATCTGGCGGAGCGACTCCTCGCGCCCCGACCAGCCCTCGGCCAGTTCGTGGGTGAGGACCTTGGCGTCCTCGGGGTTGATGGCCTTGAGCGAGTCGATGACCGCGCCGAACAGGTCGCCGTACTTCGGCGGGACGGACGTCTGCGACACCGGGATGACGGTGCCGGCCTTCATCGCCGGGGCGTCGGTCTTGCCGGCGCCCGGGGTCAGCTCGACGACCGGCTCGCCGACCGCGGACTTGCGGGCGGCGGCGGCGGTGACGCCCTGCGGGATCGTCACGCCGCGGTCGATGTCGAGCCGGACGATGACCTTGTCCTTCTCCAGCTTCACCGAGTCGATCTTGCCGATCCGCAGGCCGAGGTAGTCGACCTCGAAGTTCGGGTGCAGTCCCGGCGAGGACTCGAACTCGACCGTGATGTGGTACGGCCGGTCGATGAAGTCGAACCGGATGACGTTGTTGAACGCCCACACCAGCATGACCACGGCGAGGATGGCGAAGGCCGCCAGGTTGATCGTGAGTCGCCTGTTCATCCGCGCGGCTCCAGCATCTTCTCCAGGTCCGGCAGAGCGTCTCTGAGCTGCTTCGGAATCTCGGGGGTGGAGCTCTTCTTCTTCGGCGGCTCGCTGAGGCCGGGGAAGAGCGGCCGCCCGTCCGGCCAGGTGACCCGGACGATCGGGTAGAGCAGCAGCTGGCCATCGTAGCTGGCCAGCGGGATCTTGTAGGAGAAGGCGACGATGCCGTCCACCACGGCGGTGAGGCGCTTGCGGTTGCTGCCGAGCTGCTGCAGGACGGGGTCGAGGTCGTTCAGCAGCTTGCGGAACCGCGTGATGCGCCCCTCCAGCACCTTGTCGTTCAGCTCGCGGGCCATCCGGGTGAGCGTGTCGACGGCCTTGATGATCTTGTGCTTGTCGTCGTTCAGCATCCGGGTGGTGCGCTCGAGCTGGCCGGGCGCCTGCGCCAGGGCGTCGCTGCCCTTGGCCAGCGAGCGCCCGAGCTGCGCGAAGTGGTCGATGGACTCGCCGAGCTCGACGCGCTGGGCGGCGAACATCTGCAGCAGGTCGCTCGCCTGCGCGATCGTCTTGTTGAGTTTCTGCCCGTTGCCGTCCAGCGCGGTGGCGCCGGCGTTGACGACCGTGGCGACGTCGTCGCCGGCGAGCGCCTGGATCAGCGGCCCGGCCTGCCCGACGACGTCCTCGAACGCGGGCTGGACGCTGGTGTCGGTGATGGCGGCGCCGGAGGCGAGGAACGGGCCGCGGTCCATGCTGGCGCCGGGCGGCAGCCGCAGGTCCACGTAGTTCTCGCCGAGCAGCGACGTCACCTTGATCTCGGCGCGGGTGCCCTTGGGGATCTTGATGTCGTCCTCGATGGACATCGTCGCCCGGGCCTTGTAGCCGACGAGTTCGACCTTGGTGACGGTGCCGATCGTGATGTCGGACATCTGCACGCTGTGCCCGGCGACGAGGCCCTGCGCGTCGTCGAACGTGGCGGTCAGGGTCAGGTCGCCCTTCGGCGCGCCCGCGGTCTTGTAGGAGCAGCCGGAGACCGCGAGGACCGCGGCCACCATGACGAGTAGGAGTCTCCTGCCCATCAGTTGCCTCCGTCCCAGGGGCAGTTGGAGTTCGGCTTGGGCAGCGGGCAGCCGACGTCGTCGGTCTTCATCAGGCCCTTCAGCCACGTCCGCAGGAACGCGTCGGTGGCGAACCGGATCTGCAGCGACTTGTTCTTCGGGTTGTAGCCGCCGATGAGGGCGTCGCCGATGCCGGGCAGCACGTGCAGCAGCTGCGCGATCTCCTTGGCGTTGCCCTTGAGGACCAGCGCGGCCCGGGTGAGGACGGCGAGGTCGTAGGGCAGGTTGCCCTTGTACTTCTGGATCAGCTTGTCGCCGTTCTTGGCGAGTTCGAGGATGCCGGTGATCAGCTGCTGCAGATCGCCGCGCTCGGAGCTGAGCACCCGGCTCGCCTCGCCGAAGTCGCGGATCATGGTGCCGAGGACCTGCTCGCGCCCGCGCACCACGCCGGCGAGCCGGTCGAGGTTCTGCGCGACCTCGATGAGGTCCTGGTCCTGTCCGGCGACGTTCTCGATGAGGCGGGCGCTCTGCTCGAGCGTGGCGTTGAACTCCTTGCCGTTGCCCTTGACCGTGTCGGCGGCGGTGCCGAGCGCGGACTGCATCTTGGTCGGGTCGAGCGCGTTCGCGAGGTTGGTGAAGGAGCTGAGCGCGTCGTCGACCTCGACCGGCACGTGGGTGCGCTCGATCGGGATGACGCTCGCGGTCTCCTTCGCCTCCCCCGGCTTCCACGCCGGGTGCAGGACGAGGTTCCGCTCGCCGATGAGGTTCAGCGGGACGATCGACGCCTGCACGCCGCGCGGGAGCGGGACGTCCCGGCGGATGTGGAACGTCACCTTGACCTTGTCGCCCTGGTTCTCGACCTTGTCGACGAGGCCGACGTCGGCGCCCATCACCTTGACCTTGGACTCCGGGTAGAAGGAGCGGGCCTTCGGCACGAAGACGGTCATGGTCCGGTCGCCGCCGCCGGACGGGGCCAGCGAGCAGCCGCCGGCCGACGCGGCCATGGTGAGGGCGAGCGCCGCGGCGAGGCCCTTCCCCCTGCCCATCAGTTGCCTCCCTGGCGCCGGGTGGAGATCGGGCCCGGCGGCTGCAGCGGGCCGAGCCCGGTGAGCACGCCCTCGATCCAGTTGCCGTTGCCCTTGAGGTTGGCGACCTGCTGGAACGTCGGCCCGAGCAGCGAGAAGTCGGTGTTCAGCGCGTCCATGTTGGGCGCGAGCCTGGTGGTGAGCAGGTGCAGGTTGTCCAGCAGCGCGTCGAGCTGCTTCTGGTTCTTGGAGATCACGTTGGACAGCGTCCGGACGGTCCGGTTGCCCTGCCCGATCGTCGCGGCCAGCTCGTTGCGGCGCCGCACCAGCGACTGCAGCAGCACCTGGCTGGAGTTGATGATCTCGCGGAGCTGCTGGTCCTTGCCCGCCAGCGTGCCGGTGATCGTCTTGCTGCTCTCGATGAGCTTCTGGATCTGCGGGTAGGAGTCGTTGAGCATCCGGGACACGTCCTGGATGTTGGTGAGGACCCGGTTCAGCTTCGCCGCGCCCGGTGACTTGATCTTGTTGACCTCGGTGAGCAGCTTGTCGATGCTCTTCTCGTCGAGCTTGCCGACGATGTTCTGCGCGCCTTCGAGGGCCTCGGGGACGGTGAACGGGACGCTGGTGCGCGTCAGCGGGATGCGCCGCTTCGACTCCGGCACGTCCGACATGTAGGGCTTGGAGACCGGGCCGGACAGCCGCAGGTACCGGCCGCCGAGCAACGTCGTCGTCTGGATCTCCGCCCGGGTCTTCGGCCCGAGGTCGATCCCGGCGTTGATGTGCATGGTCACGATGACCTTGCCGTGCTTGAAGTCGGGCGTCACCGAGGTGACCCGGCCGGACTTCACGCCGGCGACCCGGACGTCCTGGCCGGACTTCAGCCCGGCCGCGTCGCTGAACTCGCCGCTCATCGTGTAGCCGCGCTCGAACAGGTGCAGCTGCCCGATGGCGAACGCGAACACGCAGGCGGCGCCGAGCGCGGACAGCGTGACGATCGCGACGATCTTCTGGTTGACGTCCCGCAGGGACTTCAGCGCCATCAGCCGCCACCCCCTTGCAGCATCGCCTTGAGCTTGGCGAGGTCGTCCTTGGACGGCTGGCCGGTGCCGGGCGCCTTCGGCAGCTCCATCGGGAACGGGCAGGGCCCCTGCATCACGTTCAGGCAGAGCGCGTTGGTGCGCAGGAAGTGGCCGCCGTTCGCGGTGGAGAACAGCTGCCGCAGCGTCAGCGGGAGCTGCTGCACCATCTTCTCCAGCTGGTCGACGTTCAGCCGGAACGTGGTGGCGAACTTGCCCAGGTTGTCGACGATGCGGGCGAGTTGCGCGTCGTTGCCGCCGAGCACCTGGTTGAGGTTGGTGGTGACGCCGCCGATCTCGACGATCGCGTTCTCCAGCAGCCGCCGGTTGTTCGCGAACACCTTGGTGAGCGACTCCAGGTTGTCGATGCTCGCGGCGATCTGCTTGTCGCGGGTGGCGACGGCGCCGCTCACCGTCTCGTAGTTGTCGATCATTCCCTCGATCGTCTTCTTGCGCGCCGCGAACGTCTGCAGGAGCAGGTCCAGGTTGTCGGTCAGCAGCGAGATGTTCTGCTCGTTGCCGTCCAGCGCCTGGGAGAAGGAGAAGAGGATCTTGTTGAGCTGGTTCGGGTCGAGGTTGCGGGTCAGCGGGCCGAGCGCGTTGACGACGTCGCCGAGGTCGACCACGGACCGGGTGTGCGGGACGCGGTCGCCGTCGTCCAGCATCTTCTGGCTCGTCCCCGGCTCCAGGTAGACGACCCGCTGCCCCATGACGTTGCGCCAGCGGATCGCGGCGGTGGAGTCGGACGGCAGCTTGACGTCCTTGTCGACGGCCATCTTCACCACGGCCTTGCCGCGCACCACCTCGATGCCGTCCACCTGCCCGACGGGCGTGCCGGCGACCTTGACGTCGTCGCCCTCCAGCAGGCCGGTGACGTCGTCGAAGGTGGCGGACACCTTGTAGCGGGCGTTGAAGCTGGTGCCGAGGATCTGCTGGCCGATGTAGAAGGTGAGCAGCCCGGTCAGCGCCACGAACACCAGGAACTTCAGCGTGGTCGCGTACTCGGGTCCGCGCGCGGACTTGCCGCGCATGCGCGGGCTCATGGCCGCCCCCCGGTCTTCTGCTGCCCGGGGAGCCGCATCTCGAAGGCCGTCTTCGCCGGCGGTGTCGTGCACGCGTCGATGAAGATCTGGCAGATGTCCAGCGGGAGGTCGTCGCGCGCCTGCGCGATCACGGTGCCCTCCGGGCCGGGGATGCGGATGATCTGGGCGAGCAGGTTGAAGAACCCGTTCAGGCTGTCCAGCAGCACCGGGATGTTGCGGCGCTGGTTGTCGAACACCGTCACGAGGTCGCCGCCGTTGTCGATGATCTTCCCGAGGTTGCCGCCGTGCTGCTGGAGGTTGCGGCCGAGCGTGTCGCCGAGCTTGGTGGACTCGTCCAGGAGCTGGGAGACCTTGTCGGGACGCTCGTTGATGGCCTGCGAGAGCCGGTTGAAGTCGCCGGTGAAGGCGGCGATCGTGCCGCCCCGGGGCCCGAGCGTGCCGGACAGTCCGTTGATGTCGTTCAGCAGCGCGTTGATGGCGGCGCGGTCCTTGTGGGTCGCGTCGACGACGATCGCGCCGTTGTCGATCGTGCGGCGCAGCGCCGGCCCCTGGCCGGACAGCCCGGCGCCGAACGTGTGCAGGATCGTCGCGACGTCGTCGGGGTTGATCGCCTTGGTCAGCTCGTAGGCGGGCCAGGCGGTGTCGGACAGGTCCTCCGGGTCGTGCGTCTTCGCGATCGTCCCGCCGTCCTTCAGGTACGGGCCGCTCAGCTCGTGCGCGCCGAGGTCGAGGCTGATGTCCTTCGGGCCGAACACCGAGACGGGCTCGACGGTCGCGACGGCGGTGTCGGCGACCTGGACGCCCTTGTCGACCCGGATCCGCACCTTGACGCGGCCCTGGTCGTCGAGGTCGAGGCGGTCGACGGTGCCGACGGAGATCCCGCGGACCTTCACCTCGGACTTGCTCGGGTCGAGGCCCTGCCCCGCCCGGCTGAACGTCGCGTCGTAGTACGTGGAGCCGGCGTGGTCGGGGGTCGAGCCGATCGCGACGAACGCGGCCGCGGCGGCGATGACGCCGGCGCCGACCAGCCCGAAGACCGTCCGGGAGCGCGGGGAGAGTGTCTCGTCGCTCATCCGGTCAGCTTCACTGTGCTGCCGTGTCCCCAGAAGATGTAGGACAGGACGAGGTTCATGAGGATCATCAGGATGGTCGACTCCCGGATCGCGCGGCCGGCGGCGACACCGACGCCCACCGGGCCGCCCGAGGCGTAGTAACCGCGGTAGCAGTGGATGAACATGATGATGAAGGCGAACACGGCGACCTTGATGACGCTGTAGAACACGTCGATCGGCGGCAGGTAGAGGTGAAAGTAGTAGTCGTAGATGCCGGGCGAAAGACCGAAGTACTGGATCGTGATGAACCTGGTGGCGAAGAACGCCATGAACAGTGACACGAGGTACAGCGGCACGAGCGCGATGACGCCGGCGGCGACGCGGGTGCAGACCAGGTAGGCCAGGGAGTTGATGCCCATGACCTCCAGCGCGTCGATCTCCTCGGAGATCCGCATGGCGCCGATCTCGGCGGTGAACCCGGTGCCGACCTGCGCGACCAGCGCGACGCCCGCGATGATCGGGGTGACCTCGCGGACGTTGGAGTAGCTCGCGACGAGGCCGGTGAACGCCTCGGCGCCGATGCGCTCCAGCCCGGGGTAGCCCTGCAGGCCGACCATCGCGCCGGTGGCGAGCGACATCGTCGCGATCACGAAGATCATGCCGCCGCCGATGACGAGGGCGCCGACGCCGACGGAGATGTCGCTGACCTGCTTGGCGAGCGTCTTGCCGTACTTGCGCCGGATGATGATGTCGACGAACAGGTGGTAGAGGACCCGGCCGAGGAAGATCGGCAGGTTGGCCGAGGCGGCGAGGCCGGCGGTCCGGCCCTTGAAGGCCCGGCCCAGCTTGCGTACGGGAGATATGGCGACCATCAGAACCTCGGGGGGAAGAGGACCTGGTAGATCATGGTGAGGATGTAGTTCGTCGCGAACACCACGATCGAGGTGACGACGACGGCCTTGTTCACCGCGCGGCCGACGCCGACGGGGCCGTAGTCGCAGTTCATGCCCATGTAGCAGGCGACGGCGGCGGCGATGAAGCCGAACACCCACGCCTTGAACAGGGTGATGACCAGGTCCGAGAACTGCAGCAGGGTCGTCGAGCCGTCGAAGAACGCGCCCGGGCTGACGCCCTGCTGGATGACGTTGAAGTAGTAACCGCCGAGCACGCCCGCGAGGATCACCACCGAGCACAGCAGCCCGGACACCATGCTCGCCGCCCACAGCCTCGGGGTCACCAGGCGGTGGATCGGGTTGATGCCCATGACCTCCATCGCCGAGAGCTCGTCGCGGATGTTGCGGGCGCCCATGTCGGCGGTGATCGCCGACCCGCCCACCCCGGACACCAGCAGCGCGGCGGCGAGCGGCGCGACCTGCTGGATCATCGCGGCGGTGAGCAGCGCGCCGGTGCCCGACTGGGCGCCGAGCTGCCGGGCGATGTCGCCCACCTGGAGCGAGATCGTGGCACCGAGCGGCACCGCGATGAGCATCACGGGGACGGCCGTGACGCGCGCCAGGAACCAGCACTGCTCGATGAACTCGCCCCACCATTGGCGCAGGTCCCAGGAGCGGCGCAGCCCTTCGAGCAGGGTCACGCACAGCAGCCCGGTCTCGTCGAGCGCCCGCCCGACGCGTCTGCGTGCCAGGTCGGGGGCCTTGTTCAGGCTCAAGGCCATCAGCCGGTGACCTCCCCCTTGGGGGCGGGGTGAAGGTACATACCAGCCTCCTTCGTTCTCGGACGTCGGCGCCCATCCGATACTCCGGATCCCGCCGGACCATAGGCGGCGCCAACGTCCTTGCCAGTGCGCGCCACCGTGGTCTCGGCAGAGACCGGGATCACATGGTGCCCAAGCAAGCACTCGGGCACCACCCGTGTGATCTGAGGCACTCTATTGGAAGAAGGTCTAAGAAGCGAGTACTTACATCTGCTTTTGTCCGAAGCTACGATCGGCCGCACGATGATCGACGCGGGACGAGAGATGGCAGCGGACTCGGGCGACGGAGCCGACCCGCTGGTCATCGGCGTGCGCGACCAGTGGGACGCGCACGGGCTCCAGGGCGAGCCGTGGCCGTTCATGGCGATCTGCTCGGTGGCGCGGCTGCACCAGCTGCTGAAGAAGGCGCTCGACGACGAGCTGAAGCGGCTGGACCTCACCCGCACCGGCTACTTCCTGCTGACCGCGCTGGCCCTCACGCCGCGCGGCAGCGCGCGGCTGAGCACGCTCGGCCGGTTCCTGATGATGCATCCGACGACCGTGAAGCTGACCGTCGACCAGCTGGAGGCCGCCGGGTTCGTCGGCCGCACCCGGCATCCGCGCGACCGGCGCGCGATCCTCGTCGGGATCACCCCGGGCGGGCGGGAGCGGGTCAACGAGGTCGGCGCCGCGCTGGAGGCGCCGGGCAGCGCGTTCGCCCCGTTCGGCGGCATGCACCGGGAGCTGTTCGAGGCGCTGCAGCCGGCGCGCCTCGCGGCCGGCGACGTGGAGGCCGTCCAAGTGGAGCCCGGCCAAGTGGAGCCCGTGCATCGCGCGGACTGAACCGCGTACCATGCGGCCCGCGTACCTACACACCGACGACCCTTCACTCCGACGACATGAATCCCGGGCGATAAGGCAGTCTTCTCCTATGCCACAGAGTCACGGCACTCGCAGACGTCCCCCCGGCGGCGGGCGGCGTGCCCGCTCGGCACGGGTCCCCGCGCCGCGTGAGGCACCCGAGGCGCACGGCCCGGGCGGTCCCCGCGGCCCGTACGACGACCGGTTCGACGACGACGGCTTCGGCGGGATGCCGCCGCTCCCGCCGGAGAAGAAGCGGCGCGTGCGGCGCGTCCTCACCAGCAACGTGACCATCACCGTCGCCGCGATCGCGGTCATCGGCACGGGGGTCACGATGGTCGACCTGGACGCGTTCACCGGCGACGACACCAAGCCGCCGCAGGCCGCCGCCGCGGGGCTGTCGACGAACGACATGCTCGCCAAGCTGACCTCGTCGTCCGACATCGACAAGGTCACGGCCAACGCGGTCGCCCAGGCCAAGGAGCGCGCCTACAAGGAGCACCAGGCCGAGCTGAAGCGGCTGAAGGCGAAGGCGAAGCGGGACGCGGCGGCGCGGGCGAAGCTGAAGGCCGAGCAGGAACGCAAGCGGGAGCGCGAGCAGCTCGCCAAGTCCAACCCGAGCGCCAAGCAGAACAAGGCGTACGGCAAGAAGATGAACGCGCTCAAGGGGTGGGGGCGGTGCTGGCCGTCCCTGCTGACGCTGTGGAACCACGAGAGCGGCTGGAACGAGCGGGCCGAGAACCCGTCCAGCGGCGCCTACGGCATCCCGCAGGCGCTGCCCGGCTCGAAGCTAGCCAGCGCGGGCGCCGACTGGCGCACGAGCTCCCCCACCCAGATCGCGTGGGGCCTCGGCTACATCAAGGCCCGCTACAAGGACCCGTGCGGCGCATGGTCCTGGTGGCAGGCCCACAACTGGTACTAGCCCCACCTTCTCCGTTGACCTGCGGCGTGTTGTTGTTATGGACGGCCCCAT
>NZ_JBEYTW010000131.1:0-21798 GCF_040643275.1 Spirillospora sp. NPDC047418 | reverse complement strand
TGTTGTTGTTATGAGCACCTCCATAACAACAACACGCCGCAGATCAACGGGAGGGGAGGGGGCGGGAGGGGAGGGGGCGGGGACGGGGACGGGGGTGGCGGGGTTAGGCGATTACTGAGGTTGGGGGGCTGTGGCGGCGGACGGCGCGGCGGACCTTGGCGGCGTCCTGGGACTCGACCGCGTCCACCAGTGCCACGTGGGCGCGGAAGGTCTTGCCGGCGGTGAACAGCTCGTCCGAGCTGACGTGCTCGATCTCGTTCTCGATCATGTCGAGCATCGTCGTGTAGATGACGCGCAGCACCACGTTGGGGGTGATCTCCGCCAGCCGCCGGTGCACGGCCCAGTTGGCGCGCAGGAACTCGGCGGCGTCCGAGCGCTGCTCGTCCATGTGCTCCAGCAGTTCGCGCAGCTCGACCAGGTCCTTGTCGGTGCGGTGCGCGGCGGCCTCCATGAGGATGGGCTCCTCGAGCGCGTCGCGCACCGCCAGGCACTGCGCGCTGGTGATCCCGTTCTCGCGCAGGCCGAGGATCAGATGGTTGATGCGCACGTGTCCCGGCGTGCGGAGGGTGAACAGCCCGCCGCCGGGGCCGGGCTTGGCCGACACCACCCCGCGCGTCTCCAGCAGCCGGACGGCCTCGTTGACGGTCCCGACCGCGACGCCGTACTCCTGGCGCACGTCCTCCTTGGTGCCGAGGCGGCTGCCGTCGGGCAGCGCGGATTCGATGATCTTGCGCTCGATCTCGCGGGCGATGGCCTCGGCGCGGGACAGCCGCCACTCGGTGCGGTCGGTCTGCTCGGGACGACTCAACGGTTGCTCCCCAGGTAGGTCGGGCCGGATAGCGGCCGGTCAGCGAGCGCGCAGCCGAGAGCCACCACGCCTTGACAGATAATCATCATGCTTAATACCGTCATTATAGGGCTTGATCGCGACCCTGCCGCGGCAACCCTGCCATGCGGACGGTCCGCAGTGTCCCGACTCGCCGCGACGCGCACCGCGCGTGGCCAGGGTCGGCCGACCCACCGATGCGGATGCGGCGGGGCCGTACCCGGAAGGAGTTCCCGTTGACCCGGACCTCGACCTTGTCGACGTCAGCCAGTCCCGGCACGAGACGGCGGCTCCCGCTATCGCCGAAGTTCACCGACGCGCTGCTCGGCGCGGCCGGGCTCGTGGCGGTGATGGCCGTCCTCGAGCTGTCCACGATCGCCGGGCTGCTGCCGGAGAAGACGTTCCCGCGCGTCTCCAGCGACCTGCGGCAACTCGCCGAGCTGGCCGGTGGCGCCGAGCTGTGGACGTCGGTCGGCCACACCCTGCAGGGCTGGGCGATCAGCTTCGGCCTCGCCGTGCTGATCGCCGTCGTGCTCGGGATGGCGATCGGCTCCAGCACCGTCCTGCACGCGGCCACGACCGCGGTGATCGAGTTCCTGCGGCCGATCCCGTCGGTCGCGCTGATCCCGCTCGTCGTCCTCGTGCTCGGCACCGGCCTGCAGAGCAAGATCTTCCTCGCAACGTTCGCCGCCGCCTGGCCCGTCCTCATCGCCACCATCTACGGCATGAAGGACGTCGAGCCCGTCGCCCTGGAGACCGCGCGCTCGTTCCGGGCCCGTCCGCACGACCGGCTGCTGTCGGTGGTGCTGCCGAGCGCCGTCCCCTACATCGCCACCGGGCTGCGCGTCGCGTCCACCACCGCGCTGATCCTGTGCGTCACCGCGGAACTGGTGATCGGCGCGCCCGGACTCGGGCAGTCGATCACCGTCGCGCAGGCGGGCGGCCAGTACCAGCTCATGTACGCGCTCATCATCGCCACCGGGCTGCTCGGCGTTCTGCTGAACCTCGTGTTCGTCGCGATCGAGAAGCGGCTGCTGCGGTGGCATCCGTCCCAGCGGGCCCAGGAGGTCGTCCAGTGAACCGGCGCACGGTGCTTCTCGGCATCCAGATCGCGGCGCCCGTCCTCGTCCTGCTCGGCTGGGGGCTGTGGTCGGCGGGCAGCGCGAACATCTTCTACCCGCCGCTGACCAAGATCCTCTCGGTGTTCCGGGAGACGTGGCTGTTCGACCGGGTCGGCTCGGACGTCGTCCCCAGCCTGGTCAACATGTTCTCCGGCTTCGCGCTGTCGATCCTCATCGGGGTGCCGCTCGGCGTCCTCATCGGCCTCGTCCGCAAGCTCCGCACGGCGCTCGCACCGGTCATCGAGTTCGTCCGGGCGATCCCGCCGCCCGCGCTGATCCCGTTCGGCATCGTCGTGCTGGGCGTCGGGACGAGCATGAAGGTGTTCATCATCCTGATGGTCGCCCTGTTCCCCGTCCTGATGCACACGATCGACGGGGTGCGCGGCGTGGAGCCCGGCCTGCTCGACAGCGCGCGCGCCTACCGCGTCAGCCGCCGCGACCAGTTGCTGCACGTCGTCCTGCCGGCCGCCGCGCCGCAGATCTTCGCGGGGGTGCGCGTCGCGCTGTCGCTGTCGCTGATCCTGATGGTGATCAGCGAGATGGTCGCGAGCACCCGCGGCATCGGCTACTTCATCCTGGAGGCCCAGCGCACCTTCGCGATCCCCGAGATGTGGTCGGGGATGGTGCTGCTCGGCATCCTCGGCTACCTGTTCAACCTCGCCTTCGCCGCCATCGAGCGTCGCGCGCTGCGCTGGCACCACGGAGCACGAAAGGGAGCATCTTGATGACCGACGGAGCGCCGATGCTCGAGGTCGACGGCCTCGGCAAGATCTACGGAAGCGGCGACCAGGCGGTGCGGGCGATCGACGAGATCAGCTTCACCGTGGCGCGCAGCGAGTTCCTGTGCGTGGTCGGCCCGTCCGGCTGCGGCAAGACGACGCTGCTGCGCTGCCTGTCCGGGCTGATGCCCGCCACCAGCGGCCAGGTCCGGGTGGAGGGACGGCCGCTCGACCGCACGCCCGAGGACATGGCGATCGTCTTCCAGGACTACAGCAGGTCGCTCTTCCCGTGGATGACGGTGGAGGAGAACATCGCCTTCCCGCTGCGCCGCAAGCGGCTGGACCGCAAGAAGAAGCAGAGCCTCATCACCGACTCGCTGGAGGCCGTCGGCCTCGCCGACGCCGGCAAGCGCTACCCGTGGCAGCTCTCGGGCGGCATGCAGCAGCGGGTCGCGATCGCCCGCGCCCTCGCCTACGAGCCGCAGATCCTGCTCATGGACGAGCCGTTCGCCTCCCTCGACGCGCAGACCCGCGCCGACCTGGAGGACCTGACCCTCAAGCTCCGCCACGACTACGGCGTCACCGTCGTCTTCGTCACGCACGACATCGACGAGGCGGTCTACCTGGCCGACCGGATCATCGCCCTGACCCCGCGCCCGACCCGCGTCCGGGGCATCATCGAGGTCGACCTGCCGCGTCCCCGCGACCAGCTCACCACGAAGGAACTCCCCGAGTTCGCCCACCTGCGCGGCCAGGTGTACCGCCAGGTCCGCCAGCTAGACGAGGAGGGCACCCCGGCCGCGTCCGCCCACGGCTCCTAGCGTGGGCCGGCGTGCCGGTCGCGCAGCCACAGTGAGACGTACACCAGGGCCACCAGGACCGGGACCTCGATGAGGGGCCCGACCACACCTGCCAGGGCCTGCCCGGAGGTGACGCCGAAGGTGGCGATCGCGACGGCGATGGCCAGTTCGAAGTTGTTGCCGGCGGCGGTGAACGCCAGCGTCGCGGTGCGCGGGTAGGGCAGCCGGACGGCGCGTCCGAGGGCGTAGGCGCCGCCCCACATCAGCGCGAAGTAGGCGAGCAGCGGCAGGGCGATGCGGGCGACGTCGCCGGGCCGGCCGGTGATCGTGTCGCCCTGCAGCGCGAACAGGACGACGGTGGTGAACAGCAGCCCGTAGAGCGCGAGCGGGCCGATGCGCGGCAGGAAGCGGCCTTCGTACCACTCCCGGCCGCGCGTCCGCTCGCCCGCCCGCCGGGTGAGGTAACCGGCCAGCAGCGGGACGCCGAGGAAGACCAGGACGTTCACCATGATCTTGCCGGTGGAGAAGTGCACGTCGTCCGTGGCCAGGCCGAGCCATCCGGGCAGGACGCGCAGGTAGAACCAGCCCAGCGCGCCGAACGCGACGACCTGGAAGACGGAGTTGAGGGCGACCAGCACGGCGGCGGCCTCGCGGTCGCCGCAGGCCAGGTCGTTCCAGATGATCACCATGGCGATGCAGCGGGCCAGCCCGACGATGATGAGGCCGGTGCGGTACTCGGGCAGGTCCGGCAGGAACGTCCAGGCCAGCGCGAACATCACCGCCGGGCCGGCCAGCCAGTTCAGCGCCAGCGAGGAGAGCATGAGACGGCGGTCGCCGGTGACGGTGCCGAGCCGGTCGTAGCGGACCTTGGCCAGCACCGGATACATCATGACCAGCAGCCCGAGCGCGATCGGCAGGGAGATGCCGCCGGCCTCCACCCGGGCCAGCGCGTCGTCCAGCCCGGGAACCGCGCGGCCCAGTAGCAGCCCGGCGCCCATCGCGGCGATGATCCAGGCCGGCAGGAACCGGGTGAGGGTGGACAGCCGGGCGACGAGGCCGCCGTCCGTGTCGTGCGCGGGGGCGGTGGTCACGGGCACGGCCTCTTCCTGCTCTGGGCGCGGGTCTGCTCGGCGGCTTCGGCGAGCCCGGCCAGCTCCCCGGCCAGGGCGCGCAGCGGCTCGGCCCGCAACCGGTAGTAGACGAACCGGCCGCACGGCTCGGTGTCCACCAGCCCGGCCTCGCGCAGTACCCGCAGGTGGTTGGACACATTGGTCTGCCGGGCGCCGGTCTCCTCGACCAGATGGCACACGCACAGCGCCTCGCGCGCCAGCAGCCGGACGATCCGGGCGCGCAATGGATCGCCCAGCATCTTCAACAACACATCAACATCGACTGACATCAGCACAGGATGATACGTTACCGCCCATGTCCGGCAAACCGAGCGTGCTCTTCGTCTGCGTGCACAACGCGGGCCGTTCCCAGATGGCCGCCGCCTACCTGACCCACCTGGCCGGGGACGCCGTCGAGGTGCGTTCGGCCGGGTCCGAGCCCGCCGCCGAGGTCAACTCCGCCGTGGTGGAGGCGATGGCGGAGGAGGGCATCGACATCGCGGCCGAGATCCCCAAGGTGCTGACCGCCGGCGCCGTCCAGGCGTCCGATGTGGTCATCACCATGGGCTGCGGCGACACCTGCCCGGTCTTCCCCGGCAAGCGCTACCTGGACTGGACGCTGGACGACCCCGCCGGTCAGGGTGTCGACGCCGTCCGGCCCATCCGCGACGAGATCCGCAGGCGCGTCGAGGAACTGACCGCCCAGCTCGCCGGCACTCCCTGACCCGCTCGTCCAGCGGTCTCGTCCGAGGTCAGCCGGGCGGGCAGCAGGTGCGCAGGTAGGTCCGGAGTTCGGTCAGGGACTGGTCGACGGCGCGGGCGTCGATGCGGTAGTAGACCTGCTTGCCGTCCCTGCGGGAGGTCAGCAGGCCGCCGCGCCGCAGCAGTGCCAGCTGCTGGGAGGCCGTCGGCTGCGCGATGCCCAGGCGTTCGGCGACGGTACCGACGGTCAGCTCGATCCCGCCGGTGAACAGCTCCAGCATCGCCTGCCGCTGCTCGCTCGCCAGCGCCTTGAGGAACTCGCGCGCCCCGGCCCCGAGCCGCGCCTCCGGTCCGGCCACGACACCCCCTCCATCGCAGGGCAGCCTACGCTTCCCATCGTCATATTGTTATATTGCAAAGTGATGATATGTTGCGCCGCATGACCGTTCACACCACGCCACTGCTCGTCATCGGCGGCGGGCAGGCCGGGCTGGCCACCGCGCACACCGCCCGCACGCTCGGCCTGTCCCCGGTCGTCCTGGAGGCCGCCGACCGGCCGGCCGGCTCCTGGCCGCACTACTACGACAGCCTCACCCTGTTCTCCCCGGCCCGCCGCAGCGCGCTGCCCGGCTCGTCCTTCCCGGGCGACCCCGACCGCTACCCGGCACGGGACGAGGTGGTCGCCTACCTGACCGGCTACGCGGCACACCTGGACGCCGACATCCGCACCGGCCACCGCGTCGAGCGGATCACCCGCGCGGACGGCGCGTTCGAGGCCCTGACCACCGGCGGGGACGTGTTCACGGCGCCCCTGGTGATCGCCGCGACGGGAGCGTTCAGCCGCCCGCACCGCCCGCCGCTGCCGGGCCTGGACGCCTTCACCGGGACGGTGCTGCACGCCTCCGACTACCGGCGTCCCGAGCCTTTCGCCGGGAAGCGGGTGGTGGTCGTCGGCGGCGGGAACTCGGCGGTGCAGATCGCGATCGAACTCGCCGCCGTCGCCGACGTCACGCTGGCCACCCGGCAGCCGCTCCGGTTCATGCCGCAGCGCGTCGCGGGCCGCGACGTCCACATCTGGCTGCAGCGCACCGGCCTGGACACCGCCGCCTGGGCGCGACCCCTGCTGACCGGCGGCAAGGCGACCCCCGTGATGGACACCGGCGCCTACCGGACCGCGATCGCCTCGGGAAACCCCGACCGCCGTCCCCTGTTCGGCCGGCTGGACGGCGACGACGCCATCTGGGACGACGGCGTCCGCGAGCACGTCGACGTGGTGCTGCTGGCCACCGGATACCGGCCGGACGCCGGCTACCTGGCCGAACTCGGAGCCCTGGACGAGCACGGGACGCCTCGCCAGCGCGCCGGCGTCTCGACCGCCGTCCCCGGGCTCGGCTACGTCGGCCTGGAATGGCAGCGCTCCTTCGCCTCGGCGACCCTGCGCGGCGTCGGTGCCGACGCCCGCCACGTCCTCACCCGGCTCGCCGTGGGGTTTTGAGGGGGGCTGGGGGGATAAGGAGCGGACTACATGATGTCTGCCCTGGGGAGGCCGGAATGAGCATGCCGCAGAGAATGGTGCGTCGGCTGGAACGGACGAAAGCGCTGGACGGGGTCGCCAAGCCGGTGAGCAAGGCGGTTCAGGCGGCGGTACGGCCGCGGCTGATCCGCAATCTGCTCAGCGGGACGTACTTCGGCCATCCGTCGCATCCGGCGCTCACCGACGTGACGATCGGTGCCTGGACCATGGCCGCCCTCCTGGACGCCGTGGGCCGGGACGAGGACGAGATGGCCGCCGACCTGCTCGTCGGGACCGGGATCATCTCCGCCGTCCCCACCGCGCTCACGGGGCTGAACGACTGGTCCGACACCCTGGAGGGCGACCGCCGGGTGGGGCTCGTCCACGCGACGACCAACACGGTGGCGCTGTCCCTGTACACGGCGTCGGCCGTCATGCGCGCCAAGGGCGACCGGACCACGGGCAAGGCGCTGGGGTACGCCGGGTTCGGTGTGATGTCGATCGGCGCCTACCTGGGCGGGCACCTGTCGTTCGTCAAGGGCGTCAACGTCAACCACACCGCCTGGCAGGACGGCCCGGAGGAGTGGACGCCGGTGATCGGCGCCGACGAACTGACCGACGGCCAGCACCGCGTGGTGGACGCGGCCGGCGTTCAGGTCCTGCTCCACAAGATGGACGGGAAGGTCTACGGCCTCGCCGCGACCTGCAGCCACATGGGCGGGCCCCTCGGCGAGGGCACGTTCGAGCAGGGCTGCGTCACCTGCCCGTGGCACGGCAGCACGTTCCGGTTCGCCGACGGCGGCGTCCGGCGCGGCCCGGCAAGCACCCCGCAGCCCTGCTACGAGACCCGCATCGAAGGGGGCCGCATCGAGGTGCGCCTCGCTCCGACGGGCATCCCGAAGGACAAGCACGAGAAGCGCGCCACCAAGACGAACCGCCGCGTACTCACCCGCATCCCGTCCTAACGTCCCGGCCGTATATCAATGCGGGGGCCGGGTCGTTAGTGTGCCGCTGTGGTGCGGGATGCGGGAAACGTCGTGATCGGCCGGTACCGGCTCGTGGAGGTGCTCGGCGAGGGCGGGATGGGCGCTGTCTGGCGTGCGCACGATGAGCGGATGCGCCGGGATGTGGCGCTCAAGCAGCTCAAGCTACCGCCGACCCTGGAGGACGGGGTCCGCGAGCACCTGGTGGCGCGCATGGAGCGGGAGGCCCGGTCGGTCGGGATGCTGAAGCATCCCAGCGTTATCACCGTCTACGACCAGTTCCACGACGACGACGGCCTGCCCTGGATCGTCATGGAGCTGGTGAAGGGCCGCTCCCTCGCCGACGCCATCGGCGAGCACGGCCCGCTGGACGAGGCGGAGGCCGCCCGCATCGGTGCGCAGATCGCCGAGGCGCTCGCCGCCGCGCACGAGGCGGGGATCGTGCACCGCGACATCAAACCCGCCAACATCCTGCTGGAGGGCCGGCGGGTCGTGCTCACCGACTTCGGGATCGCGGCCGTCGCCGGGGACACGACGCTGACCGCGACCGGCGCCCTGGTCGGCACCCCGGCGTACCTGTCGCCCGAGCAGGTCAACGACCGTGCGGCCACGGCCGCGTCCGACATCTGGTCGCTGGGCGCCACCCTGTACGCCGCGGTCGAGGGCCGTCCCGCGTTCACCGGCGGCAGTGCCGCGGCGCTGCTGCTGGCGATCGCCCGGGGAGAGCCCGCGCCCGTCCAGCGGGCGCGGCTGCTGGCGCCGGTCCTGCGGACCATGCTGCGGCGCGATCCCCGGCAGCGTCCCACCGCCGTGGACGTCGCCCGCGCCCTCGCCGCACTGGCCGCCACGACACCCGCACCCGCGGCACCCGCGGCCACGACGCCCCTCGCCGCGCCGGACTCTGTCGCCGTCCCGCCGGTCCCGGAGCTCTCGCGCCGGGCCCTCTTCATCACCGCGGGTGTCGCCGCCGTTGCCGTGGCCGTCCCCGTCGGCTACCTCCTCACCCGCGATGACCAGCCAGAACAACCCGGCGCAACCCCTGTCTCGGCCAGCCCTTCTTCGGCCGGGCAGGCGCTGACCGGGCACGCGGGCCCCGTCAACGCGGTGGTGTTCAGCCCGGACGGCACCATGCTGGTCACCGGGAGCGACGACAGGACGGTGCGGTTCTGGGACGCGGCCACGCGCACGCCCCTCGGCCAGCCCCTCACCGGTCATACGGGCGGCGTCGAGGCGATCGCCTTCAGCCCCGACGGCAAGACCCTCGCCACCGGAAGCGGCGACGAGACGGTGCGACTGTGGGACGTGGCCATCCGCGCCCCTATCGGGAAGCCGCTCACCGATCACACGGACATCGTTCAGTCGGTCGCGTTCAGCCCAGACGGCAAGCTTCTCGCCACCGGCGGCGACCACATCGTGTTCTTGCGGAACACGGACACCCGCAAACGCATCGGCGAGCCTCTCGTACACAGCGGCGTCGTCGGCACGGTGGTGTTCAGCCCGGACGCCAAGACCCTCGTCACCGCGGCCGCAGCAGTCGGCGATGAGGTGCACGTGTGGGACATGACCGACCGTCCACTCCGCTTCCGGAAGCTCAAAGCCCGCGCGGGTGCCGTTTCCGCGGTGGCGTTCAGCCCCGACGGCAAGTCCTTCGCCACTGCCGATGCGGGCAGCGACAGCGAGACGCGGTTGTGGAGCGTGGCCACGCGCAAACCGATCGGCCGGCCGTTCACCGGCCACGAAAGCGGCGTCCACGCGGTGGCGTTCAGCCCGGACGGCAAGATCCTCGCGACCGGAGGCGGGGACAAGACCGTGCGGCTGTGGGACGTCGCCACCCGCGCACCCATCGGCCGCCCCCTGACCGGCCATGCGAACGACGTCGCCGCAGTGGCCTTCAGCCCCGACGGCAAGACGCTGGCCAGCGCGAGCTTCGACCGCACCGTGCGGCTGTGGGATGTGGCGGCCGCGACCGAGCGCGCCCCTGCCTGAAACGACGGGGCATGGCCGCCGGATCCCGTAGAGCGGGATTTGCAGCGCGGGCTTTGACCGGGGACGGGACGCTCTTGGGTTATGGAGGCTCAGCGCACCGAATGGACCGACCGTCGCGACATTCACGATGTCGTCCTGCGCTATTGCCGGGGGATCGATCGGCTGGACTTCGACCTCGTCCGGTCCGCCTATCACCCGGACGCGGTCGACCACCACACCGGCTTCGACGGGACGCTGGACGAGTACATCGCCTGGGTCGAGCCCAAACTGCGGGCCAGGCGCGGCGGCACGATGCACATCGTCGCGAACCATCTCGTCGAACTGCTCGGCGACACCGCGATCAGCGAGACGTACGGGACGTCCGTCCACTGGGGTGAGCCCGCCGACAACCCTCGGGCCAACTTCACCAGCGGCGTGCGGTTCGTCGACCACATGGCCTGGCGGGACGGGCGGTGGGCGATCGCCGAGCGGTGGGCCGTCCGGGAGTGGACGAGGTCCGACGCCGGCCGGCTGATGCCCAAGGAGGCCGCGGGACCGTCCGGCAGCAGGGACGGCGACGACCCCCTGTACCGGCTCCAGCGGACATTGCGGGGAACGGAGACAAGCGCGTGAAAGTAGGAATCAGCTCGCCGATCGTTGCCTTGGCGGGAAAGCGTCCGGAGTGGGAGGCCGAGGCGGGCACCGCCGAACTCGTGCAGGTCGCGCAAGCAGCCGACCGGCTCGGCTACGAGTTCATGACCTGCGGCGACCATGTGGCCGTCCCGCCGGGCCTGCCGCGCGGCGAACGCTTCTACGACCCGCTCGCCACGTTCTCGTTCCTCGCGGGGCAGACGAGTCGGCTCCGCTTCCTGCCGTACGTCCTCGTGCTGCCCTTCTACCACCCGCTGGAGATCGCCAAGCGGTACGGGACGCTCGACTACCTGAGCGGCGGGCGGCTGATCCTCGGGTTCGGCGTCGGGAACCTGAAGGAGGAGTTCGACATGCTCGGCGCCCCCTTCGACGACCGGGGCCCCCGCGCCGACGACGCACTGAAGGCGCTGCGCGCCGCCCTGTCCGGACGGGTGGTGTCGTACAAGGGCCCGTATTTCGAGTTCCAGGACATGGTGGTCGACCCGCACGCCGTCCAGCCCAAGGTCCCGATGTGGATCGGCGGCCACAGCGAGCGCGCCCTGCGCCGCGCGGTCACGCTGGGCGACGGCTGGGCCCCGGCACCCCAGTCGTTCCGGGGCCCGACCCCCGAACTGATGCGCGAAATGCTGGGCCGCCACGACCTACCGGCCGACTTCAACGTCCTCTTCACCCCGGGCGAGCGCCTGGACCCCATCACCGACCCCGCCCGCGCGGCCGAAATCATCACCACGGCCGAGCAAGCAGGCGCAACCCACATCAACCTGACCGTCCGCCACACCTCCCTGCCCCACTACTTGGAGCAGTTGGAGGCTTTCGCCGAAACCGCCGCCCTCGACATCGCCCCCTGACATCCGGTACCGCGCTAGTGGAGGCGGTGGTGGAGGGGGGCGGCCAGTTCCGTGGTGCTCAGGATCAGGGCGACCGTGTAGTCGACGAGGTGGTCGCGGTCGATGCTCAGGTCGCCGCGGAACCAGGTGGTGAACACCTCCCAGAGCCCGGCCGTCAGGGTCAGGCCGGTCAGTTCCACGTCGATGTCCGGCAGCAGGACCTGGTCGAGGGTCTCGTGGGTCTGGACGGCGAAGATCGCGGCCATGGTCCGGATGATCTCGATGCGGCGACGCTGGAGCAGCGGCGAGGCCGGGAACGCGTGGGTGAGGATGTGCGCGCGGCGCGGGTCGCCGGTCAGGAAGTCGAGGATGGCGGTCACCACGGCGCGGGTGCGGGCCTGCGGGTCGCGGGGCGCCTCGCGGGCCGCGGTGAGGATCACGTCGGTGCCCTGGGCGACCTGGTCGTCGACGACCGCCAGGAGCAGGGCGTCCCGGTCCGCGAAGCTCTCGTAGAAGTAGCGGTCGTTGAGCCCCGCCTCGGCGCACACCTTCCGGACGGTCGCGGCGGCCCACCCCTCGGTGCCCAGCAGTTCCAGCCCGGCCGCCAGCAGCGCGGCGCGGCGGCGGGCCCGGCGCTGGTCGGCGGGCACGCCGCCGTAGGGCCGCTCGGGCGGAGGCTCGGACGTCACGGATCCGATTGTGCCGCATCCCTTGACTTCCCCCGCAGATCTGGGGACGCTTGACGCCAGATATCTGGTGTGACGCTTCACCAGAATTGCGGGCACGAGACGGGAGCGTGAGGTCCGGTGGCCACAGAGACCCCCCGACAGCTGACACCGGCGGACATCGACCTGAGCGACCTGCGGTTCTGGGCCCGTCCCCTGGACGAGCGGGCGCGGGCGTTCGCGGTGCTGCGCGCCCAGCCGGGGCCGGAGTTCTTCACCCTGCCCAAGCTGCCGTTCCTCCCGCAGAGCCCGGGGTCGTGGGCGCTGACCCACCACGCCCAGGTGACGGAGGCCAGCCGCAACCCGCAGGTGTTCAGCAGCGAGCCCAGCGCCACCAGCCCGGCCGACATGCCGCGCTGGATGGACAAGTACTTCAACTCGATGATCGACATGGACGACCCGCGGCACGCCAAGATCCGCCGGATCGTGTCCCGCGCGTTCACCCCGAAGGTGCTCGCCAAGGCCGACGACGACATCGCCCGCCGCGCCGCCCGGATCGTCGACGAGCTGATCGAGGCCGGCGGCGGCGACTTCGTCTCGCAGGCGGCGGCGCGGCTGCCGGTCGAGGTCATCTGCGACATGCTCGGCATCCCCGTCCAGCATCACCGCCGGGTGGTGGAGTGGACCAACATCATCGTCGGCTACAGCGACCCCGAGTACGTGGGCGCCACCGTCGAGTACGGCAGCGGCGGCACCGCGAAGCTGGGCCGGCTCGCCACGATCCGCATGCT
This sequence comes from Spirillospora sp. NPDC047418, assembly GCF_040643275.1. Classification (NCBI taxonomy): domain Bacteria; kingdom Bacillati; phylum Actinomycetota; class Actinomycetes; order Streptosporangiales; family Thermomonosporaceae; genus Spirillospora; species Spirillospora sp. NPDC047418. Next base: position 9,126 of record NZ_JBEYTW010000131.1, on the reverse strand, counting down.
GGGCACGATCGCGTCGGCGGGCTGGCGGCTGCACCGGCTGGCCTTCAAGCTCGGCCGGCAGCGCAAGGGCGCGCCGACCGACGACCTGACCTCGGCGCTGGTGAACGCCAACGTCGACGGCGAACGGCTGAGCCCGCGCGAGTTCGCAGCGTTCTTCCTGCTGCTCGTGGTCGCCGGGAACGAGACCACGCGCAACGCGATCGCGCACGGCCTGAAGCTGTTCACCGAGCACCCCGACCAGCGCGAACTGCTCCTGGAGGACTTCGACGGACGCATCGCCGGCGCCATCGAGGAGATCGTCCGCTACAGCAGCCCCGTCATCTTCATGCGCCGCAACGTCACGCGCGACTACGAGATGAGCGGCCACACCTTCCGCAAGGGCGACCGGGTGACGCTGTTCTACTGGTCCGCGAACCGGGACGAGGCGGTCTTCACCGACCCGGAGCGCTTCGACATCCTGCGCTCACCGAACCCGCACGTCGGGTTCGGCGGCCCCGGCCCGCACTTCTGCCTGGGCGCCAACCTGGCCCGGCGCGAGATCACCGTGATGTTCCGCGAGTTGTTCACGCGCCTGCCCGACATCACCGCCGGCGAGCCCGACCGGCTGATGTCCGGCTTCATTAACGGCTACAAGCGCCTGCCCTGCACCTTCACCCCGCCCACCGCCCGCCCCCGCACCCCGGCCTGATCGCCGGAAGGCCGCGAGACGCTATCGGGGCCCGGCCGCTGTGACTAATGTGCCACTGTGACGCGGGATGCGGGAAAAGTCGTGCTCGGCCGGTACCGGCTGCTGGAGGTGCTGGGCGAGGGCGGCATGGGCGCCGTCTGGCGTGCGCACGACGAGCGGATGCGCCGGGACGTAGCGCTCAAGCAGCTCAAACTCCCCCCGGGCCTGGAGGCGGGGGAGCGCGAGCACCTGGTCGCGCGCATGGAGCGGGAGGCGCGCTCGGTCGGGATGCTCAAGCACCCCGGCGTCATCACCGTCCACGACCAGTTCCACGACGACGACGGCCTGCCCTGGATCGTCATGGAACTGGTCCGGGGCCGATCCCTCGCCGACCTCCTCCGCGACAACGGCCCGCTGGACGAGGCGGAGGCCGCCCGTATCGGCGCCCAGATCGCCGAGGCGCTGGCCGTCGCGCACGAGGCGGGGATCGTGCACCGCGACATCAAGCCCGCCAACATCCTGCTGGAGGGCCGGCGGGTCGTGGTGTCCGATTTCGGGCTCGCCGTCGTCCCCGGCGAGACGACCCTCACCGCCACGGGCGCGCTGCTGGGCACCCCGGCCTACCTGTCCCCTGAGCAGGTCAACGACCGTGAGGCGACCGCGGCGTCCGACATGTGGTCCCTGGGCGCCACGCTGTACGCCGCGGTCGAGGGCCGTCCCGCGTTCAGCGGCGGCAGCATGGCGGCGCTGCTGCTGGCGATCTCCCGGGGCGATCCGGCTCCCGTCCAGCGCGCCCGGCGGCTGGCGCCGGTCCTGCGGGACCTGCTGCGCCGCGATCCCCGGCACCGTCCCACCGCGCAGGCCGCCGCCGCCACCCTCGCGGCCCTCGCCGGGCAGGCCGCCCGGGCGCCCGCGGTCACCCGGCCGTCCCTGCCCGCCCCGGACCTCGCCGTCCCGCCGCTCCCGCAACTCTCCCGCCGCGCCTATCTCGTCACGGCGGGCATCGCGACCCTCGCCCTGGCCGTCCCCGTCGGCTACTTCGCGACCCAGCCTGGTGGGTCCGGACGGCCCCGCCGGACCGGGTCACCTTCGCCCACCGCACCGTTCCTCATCGGTCAGCCGCTGACCGGCCACACCCTCTCCGTCAACGCGGTGGCGTTCAGCCCCGACGGCAGGATCCTCGCCTCAGCGAGCGATGACCGCACGGTACGCCTGTGGGACGTGGCCACCCGCACGCCCCTCGGCGGGCCCCTCACCGGCCACGAGAAAGACGTGACGTCGCTGGCGTTCAGCCCCGACGGCAAGACCCTGGCCACCGGCAGCCGCGACACGACCGTGCGCCTGTGGGACGTGGCCACCCGCAAACCCATCGGCAAGCCCCTCACCGAACACGAAGACCCCATCAGGGGAGTGGCCTTCAGCCCGGACGGCAAGCTGCTGGCCACCGCGGACGTGGGCAGCCTCCTGCTGCGCAACGCGTCCACCCGCAAACCCATCGGCGGTTTCCTGGAACAACGCGGAACCTTCGACTCGATCGCGTTCAGCCCAGACAGCAGGACGCTGGCCGGAGACGCCTACGACGTCGTGTTGTGGGACGTGTCAGGCCGCAAGCCCCGCGCCCGCGACATCAAAGGCGAGACCAACGGCGTCCTCGCGGTGGCGTTCAGCCCCGACGGCAAGCTCATCGCCGGCGCCGGCGAGGACGCGCACGACGACGTCCGCCTGTGGGACGTGGCCGCCCGCACCCAGCTCCCCCAGTCCTTCTACAACCACACGGACGACGTCAACACGGTGGTGTTCAGCCCAGACGGCAAGACCCTGGCCACCGGCAGCTCCGACCAGACGGTGCAGATATGGGACGTGGCCACCGGAAAGCCCCATGGCGACCGCATCACCGGCCACGAGGGCACCATCCGCTCGGTGGCCTACAGCCCCGACGGCAAGACGCTAGCCACCGCAGGCTCCCGCAACGAGGTACGCCTGTGGCACATACCGCCCGCCCCCCAACAACCCCCCGCCTAAACGACACTCAGCGAAAGACACGGCGGCCAGAGGGCGATCCGGTCTGGGAAGCGGGCGACAGACGGCGCTGAAACACCCGCGCTGCCCGAAGACCTCCCGGTACGTGTGAGCCTCATCCACGGAGAACTCGTCGTGAATCCACGGCCTCGGCCGATCCGCCGACGCATCGCGCGGCGCTTGGCGACCCGCATCGAGGACGCCGCGCCCGATGCCTGGCAGGTCGACACCGATGTGGACGTCCTTCTGGACGACGACGAGGTCGAGCCGGTCGAGATCGCTCCCGACATCAGAGACCGACCAGACCGCACCGGCGTTCGCCATCTGTACGTATGAGTTGGACGACGCCACGGACGGATACGTCGCGACTGGCGTCCACCACGACCGGCTCACCGCCACGGTGTCGTTCAATCTCGACATCGAACTCAAGTCCGTCCGTTCACCCATCACCGGCCGGTAGAGGGTGGTGGTCAGGTTGGACGGCGGAGGCGGCACAATGCTCGTCATCCCCGCAGGATGGAGCGAACCGTGCCCGACGACAGGCCGAAGTTCTTCGATTCCACTCTGTTCGCCCCGGCGATGAAGGCCCTCACGCGTGGGCACGTCGCGCTCTTCCGCGCCACGGGCGGACGGCTCGGCGGCCGGTTCCGGTTCGGCAGCGCCTTCCCGTCCGGGGTGCCGGTCTGCCTGCTCACCGTGCGCGGCCGCACGTCCGGCCGGCTCAGGACGATGGCGCTGCTCTACCTCCCGGACGGCGACCGCGTCGTCCTCGTCGCATCCCGAGGCGGGACGGGCAAGCACCCCCAGTGGTACCTGAACGTGCGCGCCAACCCGAAGGTGGCCGTCCAGACGGGCAGCCGCCCCCGCCCCATGATCGCCCGCACCGCCGAAGGCGACGAACGCGCCGACCTATGGCGCCGCCTGGTCGACTTCTACCCCGAATACGCCGACTACCAGCGCTGGACCGACCGCACCATCCCCGTAGTCATCTGCACCCCCACCTGACCTCCCGGCCGGACGATCCACGGCGACGCTCGACACGCCGCCGTGCATGGCGCCGGAGCAGGGAGCGGCTGAGGGAGCGCCGACCGTCGGCTACGTGCGCAGCCCTGGTGACGTCCTTGAGCGGCCCCGCCTCTCTGCCCCGGGGGTGAAGCAGAGAGACGGGGCGGACGGTGACGTGCGGCGGCCCGAACTCCCCAGCCGGGGCCGTCTGTCACCGTCGGGTTTGAGGGGCGATCCCTTGAGCCCCACCCCAAGGAGCGTCCCTCTTGTGGCCCTACCAGGTGCCAGGGAACATGCGGTGCTTGAGCAGGTCTTCGACCTGTTCGGCGGCGGCTTTGGCGTTTCCGCAGGGTGCCAGGTAGCCGCGCCGCCCGCGCTCAGCGACGTGGTATCCCCAGGTACCACCTGCGTGCGGTAGAGCCGGACGGGGCGCCCCCCGAGGCTGCGGAGCAACGTCCAACAGGCTCAGGAACGTTTCCGCCGTGGCCCGGCCCCGGGACGTCCGCCACCGCAGGATGTGCTGCTCAACCTGGGTGTTCACAGGGCGCACCGGGCCCATACGATCTTCCCGCCTTCCGCGATCGGTCGGGTTCCCCAGTCGTCCACGACTTGCGACATCAGCAGCAGGCCGCGCCCTGAGGTCGCCTCGAAGTCCTCTGGGCCGACCACCGGAAGGCCGTCCCCTTGGTCCCACACCTCGATCACCGCAAGGTCCTCGCGGACGTCGCGGACGTCGCGGACGTCGCGGAAGACACGGAGGATGATCTGACCCTCGCCGTGCCGCCACGCGTTGGTCACCAGCTCACACACGACCAGGCGCGCCATGAAGTCGTCCGCAGAACCCCATTCCCGGAACAGCGCCGCGATGAAGTCTCGCGCCAATGCCGGCGCGTTTTTGTTGGGTTCGAGAAGAAGAGTCGGGATTTCTGGGGCAGGTGCGGACATATCGCTACGACCTTCGGAACGTTGCCGGTTACTTCGGGTGTAAGCGTGCTCGCTCTGAGCTACGCTCGCTACGTTCCGGAATCATCCGCAACAAACGGGAGAGGCCATGCTCACGCGAGAGTCGCTCGACCCGTCAAGATCGATTTGGCACTTCGTAGCGGTTCACCTGCGTCGCTACCGCAAAGCACACGGGATGTCGGGGCAGGCTCTCGGTGACCTGCTTGAGTGTGACCGTTCGACTGTTTCCCGGTACGAATCCAACACGCTCAAGCTCAAGCGGGAGCACGCGGAGATCATCGACCGCGTGTGCAACACGGACGGCATGTTCACGGCCCTGGTCGGGTTCGCCGAGCGGGCCGACGAGGGCAACTGGCTGCTGGAACTCGCCGAGTTGGAGGCTCGCTCATCAAGGATCAGGATGTGGGAGTCATCGGTCGTCCCGGGGCTGTTCCAGACGCCGGACTACGCGCGTGCCGCACTGAGCGCCGGGACTGCGGAGGATCTTGAAGCGACCCTTGAGCGGCGACTGGCGCGGCAGGCCACCGTATTCGGCAAGCCGAAACCGCCGAGATTGATGGCCTTTCTCGGTTGGGCGGCAGTGTCGCAAATCGTAGGAGGCCCGGACGTCATGCGCGGCCAACTCGCCCGGCTGATCGAACTGAGTGAGCTTCCCTTCATCAGTATCCGGATAGTGGAGAACAGCGCGGGTGCGCATCCGGGCCTCGATGGCCCTTTCGTGCTCCTCACTGTCGGGGACCGGGAGCTCGCCTACACCGAAGCGGCGACGCGTGGCTGCTTCCTCATGGACCCGTTCGATGTACAAGAAGTGGCAGTAAGGTACGACTTGGTGGGCGACATAGCCGCCCCGGTCGGCCCAAGTCGGGCCTTCCTGGAGGCCGAACTGGAGAAGTACACATGGCCCAGTGGCGCAAGTCGAGCCGCAGCGGTACAGGCGGCCAGTCCAACTGCGTGGAGGTCGCGAACCTCTCCGGCGACGTCGGCGTGCGTGACAGCAAGGACCCGAGCGGCTCCCGCATCACGCTTCAGGCCGAGCGCTTCCGCCGACTGGCCGCCGACATCAAGCGCGGAGCACACGACCTGCCCTGACAGCAGGTCGAACCGTGTCACGTATCCCCCGAAAGCCCCCGAGCGAGGACACGTCCAGGACCGTGATCGTTGAGATCAAGGATGCTCCCAGGCAACATGTCGCGCGACCTCATTAGGAAGGTGGCCGAAGAACGATGGACCTGAACAAGGCCGAGTGGCGCAAGGCAACCGGAGCCTGAGCAACGGCGGTGAGTGCGTCGAGCTGGCGGACGTGGCCCGCGCCGCCCTGCGCACGGCCGTCCAGTCCGCTGCCGACACGCACTGACAATGATGATGTCCGTGGTGACGCTGCCAGATGGCCTGACCCACGCACTGACCGACCGTCCAGGCCATCCACCCCATCGCCCCCGACTCACTGAGCAGCGGCGAGTCGTCCCGTCCCCGGTTTGGACGGCCCGCCGCCAGCACCCTCTCTTCGGCCACGCCTTTGCGACCGCCCGTCCACAGAACAACGGCCGCGGGTCATCGGCAGGTCGCGCCTTGACCGGCCCACGAGGAGCCCCCGGGCCGCCCGCCTCAAGCGATCCGCGGCTCGCCGGAGACATGGTCGTCCGAGTGTCTGCCCGCACGGCTGGAGCCGGAAGCAGTGTCGCAAATGATGCTGATACTGATGCTCCTGCATCCATGTTCGGCCTCCTGGAGAATTTCAGCCGTCCTCAATCACCGGAAACGGACAGCGAACAACCCGTTTGAGACTCCGCCTCGGTTACGACTGTCACATCCGGATCAGGTCAAACTGCTTGTAAAATTAGGGTTGCTCCCTCTAAACTCCGCCCCCTAGGGGAAGGGGTCGGCATGTCGGACAAACTGCACGATCTGCTCAATCAAGCGACTCCTTTCGCTCCGAACGGTGCGGAGGACGCAGTCGGTCGTTTGCGGAGTCGGTCGCCTGACACGGCGGGACCTTCCGCCTCGCCGCCGCCAATAGACGCTGGTCATCGAGCCGGAGCCGCCTCCTCCCGAGGGTCGTCCGCTCTCGTGTTCGTTCCCACGGCGACACGGAATTCGGAGTCGAAGCAGAATGGGTCTACCTATCAATTGAGGGAGCTGGCCGAGGGAGTGGCAGGGCTTGCCGTATACACCTCCCTTGAGAAGCTCCTCCAAGTGCTCGGTGTGGAGCAGGCATACGTAGAGGTTGAGATCATCGAACTCCTCCGGCAGGTAGCGGGAAGGGTTCCGGTTGTTGTCGATCCGGCCTTGCGGGCGGACATCAATTAGCGTGCAGCACGCGGGTAGGGGGTCAGGTGGGCGGATACGCGGCGGACATCGAAGCGATCATCTACACCGGTTACACTTTCAAGAAAGTCGCCGAAGACTATAAGAGCTATATGTCGCCGGGGAGCCTGGAGAAGCCCTCCACCGGTGACCCGAACACGGATCAGACTCTCGGCACGGTCCTGGAAATGATCTACCTCGTGCACGGAGCTCTTGCGGATGCCATATGGCAGCACGGAGAGAAACTCCAATTAGTGGCAGAGAAGTACCAGGAGGCGGATGATCAATCGATCGTCTCCCTCATGCAGGCTGCGGTGACGGCTGCCACGCTGCGGACGGATCTTCCGAACTTCACCGCCCTCGCCGAACCGAAGAACTGAGGACCGACCGTGCCGCCCGAGCCAGACCAGGACGCACCGCCCATTCGGCCGTTCACTCCAGCGGAGATGCCGAATGTGCGCCCTTACCTTCCCCCGACATGGGGTCACTACGTTGCCGGCGACTTCTACGGTCTGCAGAACCTGGCGACCGCGCTCTACGACCTCGCTTTAAAGGGCAACCCGCACGTCGACCAGTTGCGTAGAAAAGTTAACGAACTGCTAAGCAGGCAGGGTCGGGTGCAGTGGAGCGGTGTGAGCGCCGGTGCCTTCACGGCCAGTTACGGCCAGGACGCGTCCATGCTCTCCGCGCTGGACAAGATAGTGGCCGCCACTGCGGCCATCATCGATCACCTCGCCGAAAAACTTGCCACCATCGAGCATGCGATCGAGCAGGAGGTGAGCGAAGGTCTGGAGAAGGGCTACTTCCTGCGCGGACCCGATTGGGCGAAGACGAACGCGCCACGACCTAATCTCAATTATAAGGGATCGAACACCGCCATGAGTCAGTTCATCCATCGAGGCGGTCAGTACATACAGCAGGCACAGGAAGCCCGCGAGATAGCTGCCCAGGAGTTGGCAAAGATCGGTGATGTCCTCCTGGAGATGCTCAATTACTATCGAGGTAAGTCCAAGGTGGGAAAGCTTGACCCCGGCGGGTTGCTCCGGGAGGGGCAGGTCCAGTGGTACTCCCCTCGGATCGACGAACTGAGCAAGCATTTGAAGACCGAGAAAGAACACCTTGCGGGCATGAACCTGGATGCCAAGACCGTCGGAGCTGATATGAAGAAGATTGGCGGCGGGGCGCAGACCGTCGGTGATCTCATGGGGCTGATCGAGCCGCTGAAGCCCGCCGGAGAGACGGTAAGCACGGTCGGTGGCGTGGTGTCCGAACTCGGTGAGGTCACCGAGCATTTCGGCAAGTGAGGTGCTCTCCATGACCGGGTCGCCCAGTGGCCGCATAAGGCGAAGGGGAGTACACGCTGCGATCGGGCTCTGCTGCGTCGCCGGCGTGGGTGCGTGCGGCCTGCTCTCGGACGCGACGGGTGAGGCGCACGACGGCGGGAATTCCGCAGCACCTGCTCAACGTACCCCCTGGCCGGCTGCAACAGATGCGGCGGGCCTTGTCACCAGACTGCCGGAAATCGAAAGTGCGGTCTCCAGAGCACTCCCCGACGGCATCGCCAAGGGCAAACTCTGGACCGATCCGTACAATAAACCATCAAGATATGCGACCTTCTCTTGGACGAGCGTCGATGCTCGACATAATCGCCTCCTCACCTTGCATGTGACCAGGAAGGCCAGCATTGCCGAGGCGAAGAAGCAAGCCGCTTATGTGCGAAGAGAGTTGGCGAACGACCGGTCGCGTACGGGGCCGCAGGTCGTGCACACCGGTCCGATCGAAGAGGCGGAGCATATTGCGGACGAATGTCTGGGTTTTCGTATTAAGCGAAAGAACGCTTTGAGTGGAGTGATCGGAGACTCCCGGCACCAATACTCGATGGGTGGCCGCTACCTGTACTGCCGCTTCAAGAACGTCAATATGGAGATCGACTGGGAAGGGCAGGACTACTCCCGTCCTTGGGCGGTGAAGACCGGCACCGGGCTGAACCAAGCCACTGCGGACCGCGACGTCCAGCAGATCGCCCGAGCCGTCATGGCGTTGTTCCGCTAACGCCGGAGCCGTGTGGGGGGCGGCTAACCAGGGTTATTGGGTGATGGCGGTTTGGTGAGTGGACGGGCCGGTGGTGTGGGCGTATGCCGGTGGCATGGCCAGATACCCCCAGGGCG